>NC_019676.1:0-205000 GCF_000316625.1 Nostoc sp. PCC 7107
TATTTTGGCGATTAGCAGCAAAGGTGATATGTGATGGAAGTTTCCCTTGACAGTCTGTGGTCTCAGGTGCTAAAGCGCCTACAGATAGAATTATCCCGTCCAACCTTTGAAACTTGGATTAAAACTGCTAATGCGGAGCGATTAGAAAATAATTGTTTAGTCATTATTACGCCGAACCCCTTTGCCCGCAATTGGTTGCAGAAGTATTACATTAATACTATTGCCAATGTCGTGCAGAATATTTTGGGTTATCCGGTTGAGATTTATATTACCGTTGCTCAAGGTGGTGAAGTTACGCCAATAGACAAGCGCGAAACTGCTGAAAAATTCCCTAATTCCAGTTTTGTGTCTGAAAGCCTGACGCAAAAAACTCAGATGAATGCAGAATTAAACTCAAAATACGTGTTTTCGCGGTTTGTGGTGGGCGCAAATAACCGAATGGCGCACGCAGCATCCTTAGCCGTTGCAGAGTCCCCAGGTAAGGAGTTTAATCCTTTATTTTTGTGTGGTGGTGTTGGTTTAGGAAAAACTCACCTGATGCAAGCAATTGGTCATTATCGCTGGGAAATTTGCCCAAATTCTAAAATATTTTACGTTTCGACAGAGCAATTTACAAATGACTTAATTACAGCCATCCGCAAAGATAGTATGCAAAGCTTCCGAGAACATTATCGGGCTGCTGATGTGCTGTTAGTTGATGATATTCAGTTTCTTGAAGGTAAAGAGTATACCCAAGAAGAGTTTTTCCATACTTTTAATACATTACATGAAGCTGGCAAACAAGTTGTGATTGCTTCTGACCGCCCACCAAATCAAATTCCTCAACTGCAAGAGAGGCTGTCTTCACGGTTTTCTATGGGGTTAATTGCTGATATTCAACCGCCTGATTTAGAAACGCGAATGGCGATTTTACAAAAAAAGGCCGAGTATGAAAATATCCGTTTGCAGAGAGATGTGATTGAGTATATCGCAACTAACTACAAATCGAATATTCGGGAATTGGAAGGAGCATTGATCAGGGCTTTAGCTTATATTTCGATTTGGGGTTTGCCAATGACGGTAGAAAATATTACCCCTGTTTTAGAAACACCTAGCGAAAAATTAGCTGCTACTCCAGAGGTAATTTTAGCGACTATTGCTGAGAATTTTGATGTCTCAATTGAAGACCTCAAAAGTAACTCACGACGGCGGGAAATTAGCTGGGCGCGTCAAATCGCCATGTATTTAATGCGTCAACACACTGATTTGAGTCTGCCGAGAATTGGGGAAGAGTTTGGTGGCAAAGACCATACAACTGTGATGTATAGTTGTGAAAAAATTACTCAGCTAAAAGAAAGCGATCGCAATTTAGGAAACACCCTCCGCCAACTGAGCGATCGTATTAACATGACTAGCCGTTCTCAAAAATCATCAAGGAATTAATCTGAAGTTTTCCACAGCCCGCAAACTACTCATTGATATAAATGCTTCAGAAATCAATTTAAAATATTAAGTTAAGTATAAAAAATGATTAAAATTAAATATCTCTGTGGAAAAAAACCACAAATCTGTGGAAAACTTCATCAAGTATAATTACCTTGTGGAAAAATCCATCATGTTTTCCACAAGTTTTCCACAGGTATTAACACTGTTAATTTAAGAGGTTAAGGGCTAGAGAAATTTTCATGGTCTTAATTCTGGGCATTATTCCCTGTGGGGAAAATACCTGGAAAATGTGAGTATTGACTAATAGTAAAAAATACTAATCTCTACCTTTAATCTTTAGCCCTAGCCTCTAACCCCTAGCCCCTAGCCCATAGTTTCTAACCCATGAAATTACTCTGCTCTCAAAGCGACCTCAGTACTAACCTCTCCCTCGTTAGTCGTGCTGTACCTTCACGCCCGAATCATCCGGTGTTGGCAAATATACTTTTACAAGCGAATGCAGAAACTAACCAAGTCAGTTTAACCGCCTTTGATTTGAGTTTGGGTATTCGTACTAGCTTTAGTGCAGAGGTTTGGCAAGGAGGAGCGATCGCCCTACCTGCTAAACTTTTGCTAGATATTACCTCGCGTTTACCAGAAGGGGAAATTACCTTAGATGACGAAGCTTCAGTTGCAGCCACAGGCGAAGGTTTAATTGTCAATCTAACACCTAAAAGCGGATGTTACCAATTACGCGCTATGAGTGCGGAAGACTTTCCCGAACTCCCGATAATTGAAGATGCAGAACCAATTCATCTAACAGCCGCAGCCCTAATTGAAGGACTAAGGGGTTCATTATTCGCCACTAGTGCTGATGAAACCAAGCAAGTTCTCACAGGTGTACATTTAAGCGTGAAACAAGACACCCTAGAATTTGGTGCAACGGATGGGCATCGCCTCGCAGTTGTAGAAACGACAAATGAGCGTCCCTTGGGCGGAAGTGGTGAATTAGAGGTAACAGTACCCAGCAAAGCCTTACGAGAACTAGAAAGGATGTTGGCGCATCATGCAGCTGATGATGCGATCGCCTTATATTTAGATCAGGGTCAAGTTATCTTCGAGTGGCAAAATCAACGCTTAACTAGCCGCACTTTAGAAGGGCAATATCCCGCATATCGCCAACTCATTCCCCGCCAATTTGAGCGACAAGTCACAGTTGATCGCAAACAATTTTTAAGTACTTTAGAAAGAATTGCTGTATTAGCTGATCAAAAGAATAATATAGTCAAACTCACTATTGATCATGCCTCCCAAGAATTGACATTATCTTGTGAAGCTCAAGAAATGGGTAGTGGTAGAGAATCAATGCCTGCGGAAATATCTGGCGAAGATATCGAAATTGCCTTTAATGTAAAGTATTTAATGGAAGGCTTAAAAGCCTTGCCATCTTCAGAAATTCAAATGCACATTAATCAAAACCTCACGCCAGTGATTTTTACACCCCTTGGCGGATTGAAGATGACTTATTTAGCTATGCCAGTACAATTACGTACTTAGATTATATTCGTTTTTTGATAAACAGGAACTGCAAAGGAAACAAAAAATGGATCATATTCCAATCCTAAAGAATTTGAGATAAAAATTGGCGCGTTCTGTCTTCTTGAGGGTTGGTGAAAAAGATATCGGGTGTTGCTGACTCTACGAGAGAACCACTATCCATGAGAATTACTCGGTCAGCAACTTCACGGGCGAATCCGACTTCGTGGGTAACAACAACCATCGTCATACCATCACGCGCCAGACCGCGCATCACATCTAATACTTCGCGTACCATTTCTGGGTCTAAAGCTGATGTAGGTTCGTCGAATAGCATAATTTTAGGCTGCATAGCTAACGCACGAGCGATCGCTACCCGTTGTTGTTGTCCACCAGATAACTGTCCGGGATATTTTTGTGCTTGTTCTAATATTCCTACTCTTTCTAACAGTTGCATTGCTAATTCTTCCGCTGTAGCTTTTGAAGAGCGACGTACCCAAATTGGCGCTAAGGTAATATTTTGCAATACTGTGAGATGGGGAAACAAATTAAATTGTTGAAAAACCATACCAACTTCTTGCCGGATTGCTTCAATATTACGCAAGTCATGGCTGATGGTAATACCGTCAATAATAATAGTTCCTTTTTGATATTCTTCTAAAGCATTAAATGTGCGGATAAATGTTGATTTACCTGAACCGGAAGGCCCCATAATAACAACAACTTCTCCCCGATTAACACTTAGACTTACACCTTGGAGAACATGAAATTTTCCATACCATTTATGAACATTTTCAGCAATAATGATTGATTTTGTTTCTGTTATCATGAATTTTTAGCCCTAGATTATATTTTCACTAACATCTATTCAATAAAAACATTGCTTGGATTTTATCAAATTAACAGCTCTGGAAATTGGCAATTGATGTATTATTAAATCTTAGTACTGTTACAAAAAATTCGGTGTCTAAACCAGCAGATACAGGCGGTAAGCGATTAATTAGTCTCGCTCCCGATGCCTGGGTAAAATGGGTGACTCAACGCCCAGAAGTTGTCGCAAAAGAAATTTTGGGTTCTGAGTTTCAGTGGATTAGCCGCGAAACAGATGTGCTTGTGAAAGCATACAGTGAGGCTTGTGGCGATTTTTTGGTACTCACCGAATTACAATTGCGCTACACAACCAAAATGCCTTTAAGGATGAGGGCTTATGCGGCTTTGGCACAAGAGCGTTACCAACTGCCAACATATCCAGTTTTAATCAACATCTTGCCACCACCAACGACAGTAACAGTTGTCAGTAGTTACGAGCAAGAATTTTTAGGATTACGCGCTATCCAAGACTATCGTGTGATTAATTTATGGGAAGTGGACGCTGAAATAGTTTTTCAGCAACCAATTCCATCTTTATTACCGTTTGTTCCAATATTGCGAGGCGGAGGAGAAGCATCTGTTGTAGAACGCGCACTACAGGTACTACGAGCAGATGAGCAGTTGAACCAGTTAGAATCATTGCTGGCTTTTTTTGCTAGTTTTGTGTTAGAGACACCTTTAGTACAGCAAATTATGAGGTGGGATATGACAGTATTAAGAGAATCACCTTGGTATGAAGAAATTTTAACTGAAGGTAGAGAATTAGGTCTTCAGCAAGGCTTAGAACAAGGTTTAGAACAAGGCTTAGAACAAGGCTTGGAACAAGGCTTGGAACAAGGTGCGCGACGGCAATTAATCCGGGTGTTACAACGACGTTTTGGCGAAGTTCCACCTTCAGTAGTGGCAAATTTGGAAAGTGCGAGTGTAGAACAGTTAGAAAATCTCATGGATGTGGCTATTACCGTCAATTCTTTGGCAGAATTTCTGACTGTCTTATCGGATGAAAGTGATACCACGCAATAATTAATTAAACTGTCTTTCTAAACGCTGAGATACTAACGACATTGAATAACAAAATAGCCAATAAATTAACCCTACAAATAAATAAACTTCTGCATAGCGCCCGATAAATTGTGGCTGTGCCAAGATAGATCGGGCCATGCCAGTTAATTCTACTAAACCTAGTAAAGATAATAGTGAAGTATCTTTAAATAAGCCGATAAACTGTCCGACAATTGCTGGAATAACCGCCCGTAAAGCTTGAGGAAGGACAATTAATAAAATTACCAATGGTGCTTTTAAACCTAATGCTTTGGCTGCTTCAATTTGACCACGGGGAATTGCTTGCAGTCCGCCACGGACATTTTCTGCCATGTAAGCCGCACTAAATAAAACTAATCCGGCAATTCCTCTAATTACTCTATCTAAACGCCAGTCTGTCGGGAGAAATAAAGGTAACATGACTTGAGCTAGAAATAAGATACCGATTAGCGGTAATCCTCGCACAATCTCTATATATAGAATAGAAAACCAACGTAATACAGGCAGTTTACTAGTACGTCCTAAAGCTAATAAAACCCCTAAAGGAAACGAAAGTATAATACTCACGACTGCCATTAAAACAGTTAGTAGTAAACCATTCCATAAATTTGTAGGTACAGTTTGTAAGCCAAATCCCCCACCAATTAGCCAGATAATTACAGGAAATGATAATAACCAGAGTGGAGATAGCCAAGGAGTTATGGTTTTATAAAATATTTTGCCAAGCCAAAAGCTTGTTAATGTTAATGTCGCAATAAACAGTAACCATATATGCGAGGTGAAATCCAAAGGCAGAATGATTAATAATAAACCATAAATAAAAGCAAAAATGGCAAGTCCTAGCTTAGTAAAACTTTGTTTGTTAAATACAACACCGCTATTTATAGCAAATAAAATAGAAGCGATCGCCAAAACAATCCAAACTCGCCAATATAGGTTTTGGGGAAATCTACCGACTAAAAATAAACGTAAATTAACTTGAATTACCGCCCATTGTGCTTTAGCATTTACCCACGTTAATACTCCCTGCAATACCCAAAATAAAAATACTAAACAGACAATAGTTAGTAAGCTGTTGTACCAAGTATTAAATAAGTTTTTCCGCAACCAAGTTAATTGATAATTTGTCATTTCTAATTTTTTAATCCTGTTATCTCTCTTGAATTTGTACGGTACGATTCAGCAAATTCATGATGATGGAGATAGTCAAGCTCAAGGTAAGATAAGTGAGCATAAGTAGTAACATTACTTCTACGGCTCTCCCGGTTTGGTTGAAGGTGGTGGAAGCTACGAAGTAAACATCTGGATAACCAATAGCGATCGCTAAACTGGAATTTTTCGTCAAATTCAGATACTGACTGGTTAATGGCGGAATAATTACCCGCAAAGCTTGAGGAAAAACCACTAGCCGCATCACTAATCTCGGTTTTAAGCCAAGCGATCGCGCCGCCTCCCATTGTCCTTGAGGTACTGATTGAATTCCACCCCGGACAACTTCTGCAATAAACGCACCTGTGTAAAAAATCAATCCCAATAATAGAGCCGAAAACTCTGGGGAAAAATGAACCCAAGGTAAATTAATTCCGCCTTGACTAAAGCTAATAAAACCCCACAGAGAAAATTTATTTTCTACTTTAGGAAAGCTCAAAAAAACCGCAAAGTACCAAAATAGTAATTGTAATAGTAAAGGTGTATTCCGGAAAATTTCAACATAAATTAAGCTGAGATTTCGCACTAACCAGTTATCAGATAACCGAGTTATCCCAGCGGTTATGCCGACAATTGTCGTGAAAAAAATGCCGGCGATCGCCACACGCAAGGAATTAATTAATCCCACCCATAAAGCACGAGTGTATGTATCAGTCGATTTGTAAGCAATCAGCGTTTCTCCAATATCAAAAGATGCTTGCTGTTTGAGAAAATCAAATCCAAATCGAATGCCTAGTTGTTGTAAATTACGATTCAGGTTACTCCAAAGTATTGTTACTAAAATTGCTGCTAAAAATACAGCAACAAATTGTGTTGTGATTTGCCAAAAACGATAATCACGCCAAATAGGCGGTTTGTCATTTGTCATTTAATTTGTATGGAGAGGTGAGGGAGACAAAGTGGACAAGGGAGAGAGATGTTTGTCAATCATTTAGGATTGCTCTATGAAGTTTCACAATTCATCTAAATGGTGGGGAATAGAGCAGTCCGCTTTTTGACCAGAGTTGATTTTGACCACGAGCGAGATTGAGTTTGGTTTTGGGGCCGAGGTTGCGATCGTATACTTCCGCGTAATTACCAACGTGTTTGATAACTCTAGCCGCAAAATCGTTAGTTAAACCAAGTCCTTCACCTAAGTTGCCTTCTGTGCCTAAAAAGCGTTTAATATCTGGATCGTTACTGTTAGCCATTTGCGCCACATTCTGAGAATTAATACCCAATTCTTCGGCTTTAATAAAAGAATAAACTACCCATTTCACAATGTTGTTCCAATTTGTGTTTCCTTTAGCAACTGCTGGCGCTAGGGGTTCAGAAGAAATCACTTCATCCAAAATTATGTTTTCTTCTGGTTTGGGTAGAGTTGTCCGGCGAGAAACCAAGGCGGAACGGTCGGCTGTCACTCCGTCACAACGTCCTTCAGCGTAGGTGGCGAAGGTAATATTTACATCTTCAAAAACAACGGGTTTGTAAGTTACACCACGTTTTCGCATCTGGTCGGCTAAATTTTGTTCAGTAGTTGTACCAGTTTGCACACAAATTGCTTTGCCTTTTAAGTCTGCTAGGGACTTAATGTTGCTAGTTTTGCGAACCATGAGCGCTTGACCGTCATAAAAGACGACAGGTGCAAATTCTAAACCGACTGAAGTATCACGGCTGAGTGTCCAAGTTGTGTTGCGGCTGAGAATATCTACTTCTCCAGTTTGGACGGCGGTAAATCTTTCTTTGGCGTTGAGATTGCGAAACTCGATAGCATTGGGATCATCAAACATTGCTGCTGCTACAGCACGGCAAACATCTACATCTATACCATTGTATTTACCGTCAGTACCCACAAAGCTAAAACCGGGAATTTCGCCACTGACACCGCAAATTAACTGACCACGACCTTTAACTATATCAGTGCGATCGCTGGCTGTCTTTGTTGTTTGGCCTGATTCTCCACTACAAGCAGCAAGTGTCAAGATTAAAGGTGCGATCGCTAGGATGAAAGCTAATTTCCGCATAAACTTTGTAAATGTTAAACGCTGAAAGATGTTTTCACGACTACAATATTTTGGTAAAAAATTAGTCGATGTTTGTAATATAAAGCTTTTTGTAGATTTTTAAAATCGAGAGTCTCAGATCCACGACTGATTCAATAAGTAGTAAATTTAATTTTTCACTAATAATTTAAGATTGCTATTTTAAAAAATTAGCCACTGTAATTTTTAACTATTACTTAAATATTGATTCTTGAGATACAAAGATTGCTAGATATTTTGTCCTTATGAGTACTTCCTAAAACATGATTTTCCTATTTCATAGAATTTATTATGCAGAAACTCATTGCATAATTCTCAACAAGCAGAAGTAGCCACATCAACCTAAACATAGACCCCTCGCAGGTTACACTAGTTTTGGTGACAGCCGCTCCACCATTTCTTATGAGGCTTTTATGGGAGCAAATCTCGAACAGATTGCCAATTACTTAGACAAACTAGGTTGGGACTACCGCTTTGATGATGAAGAAGACCGAATTATCACAGGGGTGGAAGCTGATAACCTAGAAGATTTTCTCATAGTTGTTCAATTAGATGAGGAGGGAAAATTTTTCCGCATTTTTGCGCCTCAAGTTTTGGCAGGAGTACAAGACCATCCTCACAAAGCGGTGATTCTCCAGACAATGTTAGCCATTTCCTGGGAAACCAAAATGCTGCAATGGGAATATGACCCGTCAGACGGCGAAATCCGTGCCATTATTGAATTTCCTCTGGAAGACTCAATTCTCACAGAAAAGCAATTTCAACGCTGTTTAAGCGGGTTGATTCAGATTGTTGATGGTATAGCTATCCCCAGATTGAAAGAAGTCATGGTTACAGGAGAAGATCCAGGAAATATAGAGATTGGCGAAAGAATGTTACTCAGTATTCAGGAAGAAGCACCCGGTTTACTAGAACTTTTGGAAAAGGCAATGGAAGCTAGAAAAAAGCGGGGGACTTTTCCAAGTGACTGAGGCGAATCACCACTTAAATAGCTATACTCCAAAGTGATACCCTCACTATATACTGAAATTTTCTAGGGCTGGATTTTATGACATCCTATGCAACCTCCTCTGCCAAAGCAGAAATGAGTGAACTCCGGCGATTAAAAGGCTTACTACCACCAGAATTGCAAAGCTGGGTCACAGTTGAAGGCACAACTGAGGTCAATCCACCCCTGATCCGCAGCGAAGAAATTGGTAAAGACCAAGTAGAAGTTCAAATTGACTTGGTGAAATGGGATGCTCTCGCAATGGATCAGCGTAATCTGCTGTTCTGGCATGAAGTTGCCCGCATTCAAAATGACACAATTCCCAAAGATGGTTGGGAAATGGCAGCATTAGCTATTGGTTTAGGTGGTGCTGTCGGTGAGTTGTGGGTACAAGATGGATTGTTGCTGGTGTTAGCTTTGGCCCTATGTGGCGTTTCTGGTTGGCGACTTTATCAAAAGAATAATGGCGAAAAGCAAATGAGAGAATTGCTAAATGCTGATGAAAAAGCGATCGCACTAGCAACTCGTTTTGGTTACAGTCTACCCAATGCTTACAAAAGTCTTGGTAGTGCTTTGAAAAGTTTAATTGATACTACTCCTAGCAAACGCCAACGGTCTCGTTATGAAGCACGACTTTCTGCCCTCAAACGTAGTGCCAACAAGGCAAAAGCTAAATCTCGCTCTCCAGAAGACAGCGAAATGTAGCCTCAGAGAATTATCTTGGGTGGGCAATTCCCACCCAAACAAGAATTTATTTACTTCTGCATAGATTTAAACTGTCGCTTCACGAATAAACTACTCGCAGCCATTAAAACTAGTGCAGCAGTTGTAGTTGGTTCTGGGACTCTTTGTGGTGGCACAAATCCGGCCAATTCTGCTTGACTGGCGTTTAAGGCGTAAACAAAGGTAGGAATCAAAGACTGTCCTGTAGGACAACCACTGTCAATGGGGACTTGAGAGAAGTTAGTCCCATCTGTACAAACATCAAATTGCACATTATCACCATTTTGAGTGACGCTGAAGTCGTTATCTGTACCTACTATTAAGGCGTAAGAACCATCAGCAAGTTGCGGCCCGATCGCTAAACCTTCAAATTTTTCGGGAATGGGTTGTCCAGCATTTCTCAGAAACTCGGCAATATCCGCAAACAAAGTTTTACTAACAGGTGTGACTCCAGCAGGCAAAGTATTTATACCTGTCAAGCTAATATCAGCCACATTGGTTGCACCGGTCAAGTCAATTTTGTAGATGCGTTTGCTGGCGACTGGTGTTGCACCTGTGGGATCTTCTACACCTATACCGCGATTATCCCGTTCCAGAATTAAAAATTCATTGTTGTTCAAGGCTGTAATGGAGCTAATACCAATATTGCGACCTTGAGAATTAGCTCCAAAAGTATTATCAGGAACACGGGCATTAATATCTGCCAAGCTTTCCAACTGATAGAGGTATTGAGCCGTACTATTACCAGTGTTGGTGTCAAATTCGACTATTCGGAGATTGCTACCACGCCGTCCATCTGGGGAACCTTCGTTAACTAACGGGTCTTGCAGCATCGCAAATAGTCTACTACCATCTGGGCTGAGGGTTACGCCTTCAAAGCCGCGATTATCTTGACGACCAGTGGAAATGGTGGGACGACCATCAACGTAGTTAATTGTGCCGTCACTTTGTCTGGGAATGAGATTGCTGGGAGTAGCAAATGCCCGAATAAAAGAACCCGTCGGGCTAAATTCGTATACAGAAGGGCCATATTCATCAGAAACGTAGAAATTCCCATTCGGCGCGATCGCAAATCCTTCTGGGTCAAAGCTGCGGCCAAGAACACTAGCATTACCATTCAGTATTCCGGGATTCAAACCGTTAAAGTTTTGACCATTTTGAGTAAAGAGAATTGTGTCTAATAACTGTAAATTGCTAATTGCACCTGTATTCTGGTCAACATCTAATGAAAATTTTTGTACCCGTGGGTTATAGCTGATCACACCACCACCAGGGCCGCGATCGGCTAGGCTGTAATACACATTGTTGGAGCGATCGTAATACAAGTCAGAGAAAAACCCTAGGCGATTAGTGTTGGCACTATTAGTATTAGATGAAGATAAATCTGTACTATCCGCAGGAATGGTGATGCCATTCACCAAAGAAAGAGCCTGAGCCGTGGTTGCCGAGCCAGTAATACTAACTACGGCAGCTACCAGCGAAAGGCTGAATCCAGAAATCCAAGGCTTGAGTGAAATCATGTACACTTCCCAAAAAGACACAGTTTTTTCAGCTTTGGACTTCTAGATTAAAGAAAGATTAACTAAAAATTAAGGTAGTTAATATCACATAATGATTTAATAGAATGTGGTTTTTACGTGCAAACATCTTCATCAAACTTTTACAGTTGATTGAGCATTTTATGGGTTTGCGGCACAACCCGGACATGAGACACAAACTTTTTCATCAATGCTTGCCATATCAGCACTTGATCGGGATTTGGGGCAACCATAGGTGTTGGGGTGAATTGTTCAGAGACGGGTAAAGGTGTGACTGGTTGTAAAAATACAGGGATATCTGGATTGATATCTGCTATCAATAAAGCAGCTTGTTTTAACTCATCAGGATTTGTACTTTGCGAAATAATTATCTTGATAAAAACATCCACAGATGGGTTGTTGTGGCATAATTGGAGAAATTTTGCATGAGCTTGCCAATAAGTCTCGCCGCTGACGCTGGGCAGTTTCCAATCCATACCAACGGAGTCTAGGTAAGGCAGAATCATCGCCAGTTGTTCTGGGCGATGTCCACCAGTCTCTAAGTATATGGGAAGACCAGTAAGCGATCGCACTTGAGGCAGAAATTCATGCAAAAAAGGGGCATGTAGAAGGGGTTCGCCGCCAGTTACGCTAATGCTATCGTGTAGCAACGGTAGATTTTGACGTTTAATCCATTCGAGTAATATGGTTAAGGGGACGGGATTAGAGTGAATTTCAAAGTCTCGTGATCCAGGTGATCGTTCTACCTTACAGGTAGTGGGTGCATTCCATGTGTGGGAGCTATCGCAAAAATGACAGCGCAAGTCACACAAAGCAAAGCGAATAAAAATTTGACGTGTCCCGACATTCAATCCTTCCCCTTGAATAGCAGAAAAGACCTCAATCAGACGGGCGGTAGGTTCAACTGTAGTGTTAGCAGTCATGGGCTAGTGGCAAAGCGATCGCACTGTGGCGATACAAAAACAAGTGAATTTTTTAGTTCTTGTTCTATTGTGAATTGTCCTTGGCAATCTCGGCGCTCACCCCAGATAACTAATAATCAGTCTTTGTGCTTACCCTGTAAATATGAGGTTAATTAATTTTCTAGGACAAAATCATGTTTGGCAGATTAAATTTACATGGCAACGAAAGTGCAGAGCTTCATGACTAGCCAACCCACAGAGGTAAATTTCCCGGTTACTTCCCTAAATGAAACGGCGATAGTACAGGTATCCCCGCGGTTAAGCGTGCTGGAAGCAGTCAGCTTTAAGCAAACCTGCCAAAACTTAACCCTCGCAAACCCGTATCCCCAGAAAATCATTATTGATTTTCAGCAAACTATTTTTATGGATAGTAGTGGTTTAGGCGCTCTGGTCAGTAATTACAAAACTGCCCAAGAAAAAGGAATTACGATAGTTCTGCGGAATGTTACCCCTCAAGTAATGGCGGTGCTAACTCTGACAGGATTAGATCAAGTTTTTCCGATGGAGTCTAGTAGTGATGCAGCATTAATCGAAGCGAAAAGCGTCATAGAAGCGCCTAAAAATAGTTCTCGTAAACCAGAGCCACTTCCCACCACTCATCCCTCTATAGCCTCGTGGATGAAACGCTTGATAGATATAGTTGGCTCAATAGTGGGTTTAGTAATTACAGGAGTTTTATTAATTCCCATTGTGGTTGCTATTACAATCGATGATCCCGGCCCGATTTTATTTAGTCAAACCCGCTGTGGCTGGATGGGAAAGCGGTTTAAAATTTGGAAATTTCGCTCTATGTGTGTAGATGCGGAAGCCAAGAAAGCTTTGGTAAAAAATCAAGTACAGGGTGCATTTTTCAAAAATGATAACGACCCCAGGATTACCAAAGTAGGGCGATTTTTACGCCGTACTAGTTTAGATGAATTGCCACAATTTTGGAACGTTTTAAAAGGTGATATGAGTTTAGTAGGCACTAGACCGCCAACGCCTGATGAAGTTGAACGTTATGAAGTACCAGAGTGGCAACGTTTAGATGTAAAGCCAGGAATGACTGGAGAATGGCAAGTTAACGGGCGGTCTACAGTCCGCAGCTTTGAAGATGTCATTCGTCTAGATTTGCAATATCAAAAAAATTGGAGTTTACTGTACGATTTAAAGTTAATTTTTAAAACTGTTGCTATTTTATTTAATAGAAAAAGTGGCGCTGTTTAGAAAAAATATAATTTTAAATTTGTCAATAATTTTTTTTACTCAGATACCCGACTTATTTAATAAGTCGGGTATCTTGATTTAGGAATATGATATTTTAACTGTTAAACTTTGCCGTTGTGGCGATCGCAGTGATACGGATAAAGCCATTCACACCTAAATAGCCCAAGAGTATGCTTTTCTAAGAAAGAGCCTGCATGATACCTAGCCGATATGTTAATTCCAGCTTTCGTTTTAAATTCATATAGTTTAGGAAAGACTGCGGCTAAAATTGCGATCGCCGCTACAAAATAAAATACTGTGGTTCCCAGCTTGGCAAATCTGTGAGAATTGCTGTTGACTTTTCGACGAGACATAGGAATTAAAAATTAACAGCCTATTCTAGATTAGCCTAACTTTGAAAATGTCGTCGAAAACGCTGATCTGTTTTGTCTGATTTTGCTTGATTACAAGTCAAGCAAAGAGTATGCAAATTGCTGATATCGTTTTGACCACCCTGCGCTAGGGGAATAATATGATCAATACTTAGATTCGTTTCTAACTCTGTCTTACCGCAGCTTTGACATTGATATTTATCACGTTGAAATACATACTGTCTAACTTCTGGTGGAATGCGAATACGTGGCGTTTTATTCATAAGTCATCTTCGTGAATTAGGCGACGTAAGTCATCAAGAGGCGATTCTGGTTCAGTAATTTCTGGTTCATCAGGAATAAATTCTACAGCAATTTTTATTCTGATTTTTCCTGATTCCCAGGCTTTTGCACCAATTTTGAGAATTTCGCATTCTAAACCACTATCCAAAAATTCTTGTGTGTTAGTTACAGGTAATTTTCGTTCTTGAAATGTAGCATTAACTATATTCACAAGTCTTTGTGTAAACACATGATTGAGAGTTTCTCGAAACTTACCTACTTTAAATAATTTTTCCTTGGATGAAATAACATCATCATCTCTACATTCTTGTAAATACCAGTTTTCTTCCATAAAAACCTCTTTTATATGTAGGGAAATTAAACTTTATAAGTCTAAGACATAAAGTAAACATTTTTAGATGCTTAGGTTGGATGTAGTAACAAGCGAAACCCAACAAATATATAATCTTGATCTGTTGGGTTTCATCCCTCAACTTTCCTCGTGAATCATACGACGTAAATCATCAAGAGGCGATTCTGGTTCAGTAATTTTTGGTTCATCAGGAATAAATTCTAGAGTAACTTTAATTCTTATTTTCCCTGGTTGCCAAGCTTTTGCTCCCAGCTTAAGTATTTCACATTCTATACCTTCAGTAAACCATTTTTGGTACTGTTTATAATATTTACTACCAACCAAATATCCACCTGGCTCGATTTGTATTCCACAAGAATTTAATGAGTTATAAATCATAGATGATAAATCTTCACCAAATACTTTCTGAACTCCCTCCTGAATTTGCATAATTTTAAATACCTTATCTTTTACCGATAAAGCATCATCAGGATGGCAATTTTCTAGATTAAAGTTATCTTCCATATTAATTGGTAAAACTTTCTACTTAATAATAGACCGTACTATTTTAATATGCTCAGAACCCCGACTTATTTAAGAAGTCGGGGTTCTTTTTTATTCACAAATAAATTAGAAATACCATATCTAATGGTTCCCGCTATTTTTATCTGCGGCTATCTGCGGTTAATCAAGCCTACATTTGTGCCACACCATCTAACAACCCATCAGAAACAACCACACCATTACTAGCTGCAATCTGTTCAACAACATCTAATTCACCAAGATTAATCACTGGTAGTAAATAATCATATAATTGCATTGCCTGTAAACAACTATTAATCCCAGATACCGCGGCGTTATAACTTTCAATTTTTTGTTCTATAGCACTTAGCAAGCGTTGATTATGCGAAATTTTTTCTTCAGCTTCGTGTTGCAAAGTTTGCTCTAAATATACACGCGCTTGCGGATATTGTTGTAAAATGCCATCAGCTTGTTGTTCCGCCATTGGTAACAACTGTGTTTTCAAAATTTGATTGATAGTTTGACGGAAAGATTTACGAATTGTATGGGAGACTTTGGGTTCAAAATCTAACTTTAATAATTGCCTAATTGCTGGTTCGGCTTCTATCATACTTTCACTGTCATAACTTTGCGAAGTTTGCTGCAAAGTTTGACGAAACTGATAAATTGAAAAAGTACCTTCATCATAAAATCTGGGACTTTCTCTAACGAAGCGATCGCACTCTACACTCGCTGCACTAACTAAAGCTAATGATACCTGTTTTTCGATAACTTTTAACTCTTGTTCAATCCCACCATCGTTACCCAACAAGCGATATAACTGACGATAATATTCTGTTTTGCGAATTTTTTCCATCAACTGTTGGAATAAATTCGCCACCAATTGTTCAGAAGAATTTACTAAAATATCTTCCAATTGATTTGATAAATAATAAAATGCCTCTACTAAAATTGCAATTAACGGTGCGGTTGCATTACGCAAATGACTGAGAGTAGCACGTCGATAAGCATCAGCTACAGAAAAAGTATCTAGCAGTTCATCTAACCGCCTAATCATGCGTGATTGCAATTGTCTAAAGTCTGTTTCAAAAGCATCACAAGCTTGATTATTTATTTCGTTAACTTCTTCTATCAGATGCTGGTTGAAATCTTTCCCAATTTGTTGTAGTTGTTGATTAAGTCGCTGTAATTCTTGCGACTTCATTGCTTCAATTTCTCGCGGTTGACTGTCTAACTCTCGATAAGTTGATTGATAAGTTTTTTTCAACTTAATACAAATATCCTCTAAATCATCGGCGAGATTTTGAAACAGCATCGGACGCTTTTCTTCAGTTAAATAACGCGTAATTGCAGCCCGAAATTCTTCAATCCCACTGTCGAGAATTAGCTGATTAATTAAAGGAATACCTTGTTGAGATAAAATCCGTAGATAATTTTCATTCGGCGTTTCAAAACCATTCAGAGAAATCCTAAAATTGGTATGGGAAAGTTTACCAGAAGTGACGCAGTAGTTATTAAATGCGTAGACAAACTGCGGCGTTTCTTCCTGTCCGTTTAAACTTCTAACACTTTCAGCAAAAATAGAATCTAAACCAAATCTATTCTGTAAATTAGTTTGCTTTATTTGACTGCCGTAAAAACCAAGTAACCCACTAGTTTTATAAACTCTGCTTGTATCACGAAACTGACTACTAATTAAATCATCCAATCGCTGCCTTAATTGGGTATTGTACCAAGTTTCGTCGATGCGGTTGAAGACATAAAAGACGCGATCGCGGATTCCCCCATTTCCCCGCATTGTCTCCAACAGTGTCGTTTCTTCTTTGGTCATATCACCAGCAGATGCAGGTTTCAGCACACAAACCACTGCGGAGGTATCTGGATGTTGAATTTTAGCGTAAGTTAACTGTGCATCCTTCTCTACTGGTGCATCGATTCCTGGTGTATCAATAATGACATTACCATCTTCCAGTAGAGGGTGGTTACAATAATATTCAATTCGTTTTAAAACTGCGCTATTACTTCCACGACGTGCATATCCCGCAGCTTCCTTTAAATTGGAAAAGTTAAAATTTTCCATTGAATATGTGGCATTATTAACTGTGTGAATATGCTCCCGGTTCTCTTCATATCCTGCTAGTAATAAAATTAATGCTTTGGCTTGTTTGGCTCGTTCAGATCTACTTTCACCACCCTCTTGCTGAATAATTGCCTCACAGCCTTGATTTAATAAATTACTTACTTCACTTTGATTGATATTCGCTGCTGTGACAAATCCTAGTTGCTGACACAAAAAACTTGCTTGTTCACGAATTTCAGCTTCACTTAAAAATGTCAAAACTACTCTTTCTTGATCAATTTCTGCATACTCGATTTTGCATTCTGTCCCTGTAGCATGTCCCTCAGCACTGTAAAGTAATTCCCTCTCTAATAGTGCATTAATTAGCATAGATTTACCTGCACTAAATGCACCTGCAAACACAATTTCAAACTTGGGCGATATTGCTTTGCCTAGAGAAGTTTGTACAGGTGTGATATCTTGAGAACGTAAAGTAGGTTCTTGCTGTAAAAGTTGCAAAATTAATTCAACTTGCTCTTTTAAATTTGCACACTGAATAGGCAGATTTGCCATTTTAACTACCCCGAATATTACATATATATTAATAACGATTAAATCTGCAAAACCTCAGTAAATTTACGTTTAAGTAAATCATTGGATGAACAAAATACCCGACTGCTTAAAGAAGTCAGTTAGAAATGAGTCCTACTCAGTGTATTAATACTTAATAAATATAAATTTTTTTGGAGAATAGTTTAATTTGACATTTTCAATAAAAATATCAATTGGGGTGATAAATTAATTTTTTGGATAAATATCAGCTATTAATAAAACCTAGCTAGAGAGGGTTGAAATCACTCCAGTTTTTATGAACAAGCCGTCTATTTGAAAATAGTACTGAAAAAGCCCACTCTACGTATATTGGTATATGGGATAAAATCACACATAATTTTACCAAAAAACATTTATAATTCGCCCAATTAGTGCTAAATTTCTCATGAATGATTTAGGATTGCTACAGGCGATCGCCAACATCAGTTAACTATTGTTACTTTACTTAGCTTGAGATTTTGTCTTTAATTACAACGAGCGCGGCAGGGCTCGAACCTGCGACCGATTGCTTAGAAGGCAATTGCTCTATCCACTGAGCTACGCGCCCAAGCTAAAATTATGGCTCTTGGAGGAGTCATATAAGAACAATTATATCGTTATTGCCACTAAGAAGCAATGAAAAATTGCAGATTTGCGATAGCAAGGCTAAGATGCTAGTCGAACAAAGCAAATCAATCATTGATTAGCTACATTGGGTGGTCAAGGCGGGTTATTTGCATTTTAGTGGAGATATCCTTTGGGTAGCTTACACTAAGGTGGCTAAAGAGCGATCGCACAGCTTACCCCAATAATATGCTAAGTAATCGCACTCTTGGCGATGTTACTAAATCAGATTATAGATCGCATATCCACAAAGCCCCTGTGAGGAGTTATTTGCTAGTGCTATGTTTATTCTCAAACGGCAGGATGTTGAAATATCGAGCATTCAGCACCCAAAAAGGGATCAGCAAATGCCGATCCTCCATTATCAGGGGCAAACCTTTCGGCTGATTAGTTTATTTAAAGCTAATCAAGAAGAAGAAGCCCGCGCCTTGTGGAGAGATTTGACAGATAATCGCGGCAAAGCTTGTGTCTTGCTAGAAGAACCAGATCGTTTTAGCATCTGGGGTAAAGTCCGCTTAGAGCAGCTAGATGGTGACACTGGCGGTCATGGTAAGACAGATATACTGATTCAAGCCAGTATTTTGCTACTGCAAGCTGTCCATCTGGATATTGAAGAGTTTTTAGGCGCTCGACAAGCAACATTATTTGAAAAAGATATGGCGGAAATTTTCCGACAGCAGAAATTTCCCGAAACTTCTTCCCCCGAATCAGTTAAACACTTAGTGACAATAGATCCCCTAGAAGGAACGAAACTTCCGCCTTGGCAAGAAAATCATGTAACAACTTTTTTACAAGAACTGCACAAGCTAGGGAAAACCTATTTTGGTAATGCCAATTTTGCCAACAAAGTAGCAGATAGGTTACAGGATATGGCAGATGGCGAGCGATCGCTATTTATCTCTTGGTTAAACCAATCTTCACTGAGTAAACTGTGGCAATAGCATGAAAAAGTAGGAATCATGAAGTCTGAGAACCTCTATTGCACTCTATCCTTCAGACTTCAGACTTCAGTCTTCAGTCTTCACACTTCCAGCGTGCATATACATAGTCAATTCTTATGAGTAGCTCATACAACAATAATTCTCTAAGTTCTAAATCCATCTTCAGTAATCGCAATATCATGTTAGCCGGGATTGCCTGGGCTGTGGCTGCACTATTATATTTTTTGCTATTTAGTGCTAAAATTCCAGGAGCCAACGGCGTAGAAAGTCGTGCCGAATGGTATGTTATTGGCACAAACATTTTTGAAGCGTTAGCTTACTTGGGTGCTGGTATTTTATGCTTAAGGAATTGGCGTAGCCCCCAAATCGTCAGCAGTCGAAATGTGTGGTTGGCAATTGCCATTGGTATGCTTTCTTATTTCCTGGGAGGGATATTTTTTGGCTATACGGAAATAATTTTAAAAGAAGAACCAGATGTATCGATTGGCGATGTGTTTTTTGTATTGACTTATATTTCCCTGGGCGTAGGCATGATTTTAGCTGTGGCATCAAGACGCATTAATCTCGAAAAATGGCAGTTGCTGATTGTAGCAGCAATAGGAGTGTTCGGCAGTTTGGTGGCATGGTGGATTTCGATGCAGCAAACAACACCAACAGAATTACTTGCGGCGATTTTGAATTGGTTTTATGTAGTTAGCGATGTAGTGCTGCTGATTATTGCCACAACCTTACTCTTAGCTTTTTGGGGAGGACGGGTGGCTCAATCTTGGCGAATGATTGCAGCGGCGGCCTTTTCGCTTTACATTGCAGATATGTGGTTTAAATTCGCTCAAGGGCCTAGTTACCAAAGTGGAGACATATTAGAAGTGTTTTGGGTATTTAGTGGAGTGTTATTCGGTATGGGCGCAGTCCTAGAACATGACGCATCATTGAGCCGGACTCGCCGGGAGCGTGGACGTAAACGAGCTTAGATTTGGTGTCTACCGTGAGAAAACTAACAGATTCAGATAAACAAGAAATTCTTAAGTTATATCGAGAGACTGCTGAAACAACATCGACTTTAGCAGAACGCTATGACGTGAGTAACTCAACAATTAGTCGCTTGCTCAAAAGTACCTTACCAGAGGATGAGTACGAATACCTAGTTTCTTTGAAACGGGCGGCTCGGACTCCTGAAGGGAGGGCGCAGGTAAACTATGAACAGTTGCCTTTATTGATTAACAAAGAGCCGGAAATAGAACCGCCTCAGAGCGAAAGTAAACCTTTAGAGTTGCCCAAGCTCAAATCACAGGAGACAATTATTGAGGCAGAACCGGAACCAGACGAAGATTCGGAGGACTCCAATTCCGCTATTAGACGGGTGCGGAAGCGTTCTTCGGCGGCTACAGAAAAACCAAAGCCTCGATTAATTAAAAAATTAGACATTCCGCCAGAACAACCACCAGAAATTCCTGGCCTTCCTAGTCCAATATTGGATGAGGAACGTCCAAAAGTCGCCGCTTTTGCCGAAATGCTGGGCGAAGAATTGCTGGATGAATCTGAAGATCTAGAGGATTTAGATGATGACGATTTAGATGATGACGATTTAGATGATGACGATTATGAGGAAGATGAAGATGACTTTGAAGAGTCAAGACCTTTAGTTACCAGACGTAGGTTAGGTGAAGCACCAGTTCAAGTTTTACCATTGTCGGCAGCCAATTTGCCGAGAACTTGTTATTTGGTAATTGACCGTTCAGCAGAGCTAATTACCCGACCACTCAAGGACTTTGGTGATTTGGGGCAAATTCCTACTCTAGAAACTCAGCAAAGAACTTTACCAATCTTTGATAACCACCGCGTGGCCAAGCGTTTTTCCACAAAGCGCGATCGCGTCATTAAAGTTCCTGATAGTAGAATGCTCCATAAGGCGCGGACTCACCTCCAAGCCAAAGGCATCACCAGACTGTTAATTGATGGTCAAGTCTACTCTTTGTCTGCCCTTTAACTAAAAGGCAGGAGGCAGGAGGCAGGAGGAATGAACACTATTTACTTACCTGTTCCCTGTCACCTGTTCCCTAATTATGGGTGTACACAGCTAAATTAACGCGCTTCGCTAAATTCACAATGTCTTGTTTGCGAGCAACTTGATTTACCCAAAGTTGAGGTATACCCTCAATACCGTAGTAAATTCCCGCTAACCCACCCGTGACAGCAGCAGTTGTATCTGTGTGTCCGCCCAAATTCACAGCTTTTAACACAGCTTCTGCATAAGATGTGCTGTTTAACAAACACCATAACGATGCTTCTAGGGTTTCAATGACATAGCCGCCAGATTTAATCTCTTCAATTGGTAAGCTGGCTATTTCACCACTGAATACTCTCGCAAAATGGGGCATTTCTGCCAGAAATTGCGGTGCAGAATAAATAGTTTGAACTTTCTCTAAGCCTTGAGTGTAAGCTGTTGGCAAATTAGCACCTTGCAGGAGTTCAATGGCGATACTAGTATAAATGCCGCAGGCCATTTGCGATCGCAGATGAGCATGGGTAATGCAAGACACCTGATGCACCCGCAAAATTAATTCGGAAAAATCTAAGGTTTTATGACAATAAGCCATTGGTAAAATTCTCATCAAAGAACCATTACCATTACTCATTTCGCTGGTTCCCCCAGCTTCTAAAGGTGGAACGCCTTGATTAATTCGCATCATAGCTGCATGAGTACTCTGGCCGATACCAAATATTTCCCCTCTGGGAGTCCAGTAAGCTTGCTTGTACCACCGCCAGAAAGACAACGCTATATCATCCAAAGAATATCCTCGGCAAAGGTTTTCTGCCAAGCAAAACGTTAGGGAACTATCATCTGACCAAGTTCCTGGCGGTTGATGCCATGTGCCATAGCCTAGCATCTTCGTGACGGGGAATTTCATTCGTTCAGCGCGGCTAGTAAACTCCACCGGTACACCCAAGGCATCACCGACACATAAACCCATCAAACCAGACAACGTTTGTGTAGCGGTTAGCATTATGCCATCTCCACGAAAAGCGCCAAAATTTTCCAGCCAGAATACAGTTAGCCCAATAGGTACTGAATTCTGATTAATTAACTTTATATATTTCTGCTATGGCTTATTGCTATGCCTGCTACAGGCAATTATCATGTCTTAGTTAAAATTTCAAAATAATCAAACTTGCATAATTCATGCTAAAAAAATCAATTTTTATCACTATAATGTGACACTTCTTTAAGCGCCCACTCTAGATAAATGTCCGGTTTAGATCAGACTTGCTGCGTATATCTAAAAATTTCATGCCAAATAAAATCGTAAATCTACTATTAACTCTGCGGCATCAATAGCAACAAAAACTCTATAGATATTAAAAATCAACTGGAACTTTTTTACACAATTTGCGACCTAGTACATAACAGCAAAAATTCAAAAGATTGGTCAAAGTTATGAAAGGTTTACTTCAGTCTTTCGTGGTATTTTATACATTATCTTCCTTAGTTATTGCGCCTCTAGTAATGAATGCAGGTCAAGCATCTGCTGAACAGAAAAAAGGTACTGATGCTAGTTATGTTGGTGCTGGTGTTGCTGCTGGTGTTACCAACGGCGGACTCAACAATGATGCTGCTAACTTTGGCGGTAATCTCACAGCTAAAGTGAAATTAGGCAGCCTCCCGATTTCTGCACGCGGGAATGTTCTCTGGAATGATCAGACGAGTACTATCATCCCAGAAGTTTCTTTAGATGTGCCAATTGCTAATAGAACTAATGCCTATGTTACTGGTGGTTATTCTTTTCTAGATAAAGATGGTTCACCCAGTCCTTTAGGTAATAGAGATTCTGTAGTAGTAGGTGCTGGTGTGGAATCAGAAGTTGCTAATAATTTCCTCATCTACACAAATGCCAAAGTTGGACTACGTGCTTATCAAAATAGTCCGGCTTCTGCTGTTAGCATCAATGGTGGTATTGGTTATCGCTTTAAATAACTTACTCTGACACAAGTAAGAAGTTAATTGTTGCGTAGACGCAATTTTTCTGGTTAATTCTCATATTGTTTAGATGTTAGGCAATCGAAAAACATCAGCAGATAAACATAATTATCTGTAATTCTCTTGCCTTTTGTTTATTAACTAGGAAGTAAGTTGGTGGAATTCCAGCCCAATATGGTGAATTGTGTTGTTGAACTTTGAATACTGCTGGAAGATGAGACTTTATCGGTAAAAGTCACCGAAAACCAACAAAGTTTAAGTTGATTTATACCACCTACTTATATATGCTGGTTTTGTTAAGTGTAAAACTATCGACAAAGCCGGCTTTTTGCCGTGTTACAATTGTCGTATTCCTCATATTTCCGACCGGATTACCGGGAATAACTGAGCCAACAACTTAGCTTTGGCTTTCATCCTTGCTTTATTGAGAATACTATACAACTCTCATGGTTAAATCTGCTCCTCCCTCACCTACCAGCCGTAAGCCCTCGAAAGTAGAAGGCATCAAAGAACATAGTAATTTTTTGCGTGAACCTGTAGCAACGCAGATCCTTGAGGATACTACTCATTTTACCGAAGACGCAATCCAAATCCTCAAGTTTCATGGCTCCTACCAGCAGGATAACCGCGATAATCGCGTGAAGGGACAGGAGAAAGATTACCAATTTATGCTGCGGACAAAGAATCCTGGTGGGTTCGTACCGCCGCAACTATATTTGGCCTTAGATCAGCTGGCTGATGAATATGGCAACCATACATTAAGGGCGACTACCCGTCAGGGTTTCCAAGTGCATGGAATTTTAAAGAAGAATCTCAAAGCCGCCATTGCGACTATTGTCAAAAATCTCGGTTCGACTTTGGGCGCTTGTGGTGACATTAACCGCAACGTTATGGCTCCACCAGTTCCCTTCAAAAATCGTCCTGAGTATAAGTATGCTTGGGAATATGCCCAAAACATTGCTGATTTGCTCTCACCCCAAACTGGTGCTTATTACGAAATTTGGCTAGATGGGGAAAAAGCCATCAGCGCGGAAGAAGATCCAGAGGTGAAGGCGGCGCGGCAAAAAAATGGTACTGGCACAGTTGTTCATGACAATGAAGAACCGCTGTATGGTACTTACTATATGCCCCGGAAATTCAAAGTTTCCGTGACAGTACCAGGCGATAATTCCATTGATTTATATTCCCAAGACTTGACTTTGGTAGTAATTACCAATTCTCAAGGGGAACTGGAAGGATTTGATGTTTTTGCTGGTGGTGGTTTAGGTAGAACCCACAACAAAGAAGAAACCTTTGCCAGATTAGCCGACCCGATTTGCTATGTAGACAAGGCCGATGTTTACGACATAGTTAAAGCAATTGTGGCTACTCAAAGAGATTATGGCGATCGCACTGACCGCCGTCACGCTCGGTTAAAATACTTAATCAATGATTGGGGTGTAGATAAGTTCCGCGCCAAAGTCGAAGAATATTTTGGTAAGCCAGTCACCCCCTTTAAACCACTGCCAGAATTTAAATATGAGGATTTCCTCGGTTGGCAAGAACAAGGTGATGGCAAGTTATTTTTAGGCATTTCTATTGACAACGGTCGAGTTAAAGATGAAGGTTCATTGCAACTTAAAACCGCCTTGCGGGAAATTGTCGAAAAATTTCACCTACCTATCCGCCTGACACCCCATCAAAACCTAATTTTCTGCGATATTGACCCAAAAAACAAACCAGCTATTCAAAAGATTCTCAACCGTTGCGGTGTTGTCTCTGACCCCAGTCAAATCGAGCCTTTAGTTCGTTATGCAATGGCTTGTCCAGCTTTGCCTACCTGTGGTTTGGCAATCACCGAGTCAGAACGGGCAATACCAGGGATTTTACAACGAATTCGGGCGCTGTTAGATCAATTTGGTTTACAAAATGAACATTTTGTGGTAAGAATGACAGGCTGCCCCAACGGTTGCGCTCGTCCTTACATGGCAGAATTGGCTTTTGTAGGTAGTGGCCCGGAATCTTATCAAGTTTGGTTGGGGGGTTCACCAGATCAAACACGACTGGCGCAACCAATTGTAGAAAAGTTGCACGACAATGACATAGAAAGCTTTTTAGAGCCGATTTTTGTTTACTTTAAGAAGTCACGGGAAGCTGAGGAAAGCTTTGGTGATTTTTGCTCACGCATTGGTTTTGATGCTATTCGAGAATTTGCGTCTCAATACCAGCCGGAAGCTGTCGTCATCACTACCGCAGAAACTTTACCCCAAGTAGTAGCAACCAAAAAGAAAGCTGCACCGAGTAGATCACGTCCCCGGATTAGTCTTTATGACGAGGTTTACAGCAAATTGAAGGAAACGGCTACGAGTCAAGGTAAATCTATGACGGAAGTAGTGAATGAAGCTTTGAAAATTTACTTGCAGATAGATAAGTAACAGCTGAGTTCAGAAGTAGAGATGCGCTATTGTGTGTCTCTACTTTTAAGGTTTATTTGTGAGGCTGTTCCAAATCATAGTTTTTTTCAACGCAAAGGTACATGGAGGTTAGCGCAGAGGTACGCGGAGGTTTTTGATGTGAAGTAATTAACCTGAGTTCAAGATTACTCGATTTCTTCACAGCGAATTAATAGCGTTTCCATCGCTTCGGCGAGAGAAATTAAATCTATCCAAGAAGAACCAGTGACTAAATTTTGCGCGTGTGCTAATCGGTTGCGTAATTGTTCAGCAGATTTTAAGAAGCGTTCGCCAAACCGTTTGGACTTTAATTCTAGTTGCTGAAGTAGTTCTGGTTGGTTTAAAACTAATTCTCGTTTGTCACAAAACTGGAGATAATCTAATAAATCTGTGGCTTCGTTTCTTTCTTGACTTTCTCTCCATAGATGTTTGGCAATTTCTACCCGTTCGGGTTTGATAAATTTCTGCCAAGAATCTTGGGGATAATAAAGTCTTACTAGTCGCAGCAGATTCATTTCTAGTAGTGTCACCAAACCAAATAGGAGCATTCGCACTGGTGCTTTTTGTAAGTCGCCACAAGTCACAATTCCACTAACTTGATTGCAGTCTAAGACAAATAAGCGGGGAGTTTGTCGCAAAATAGGCAGTAACTTCATGAGTGGGGTGGAAATGGCTATCAGTTCTTGGGAATGAAACACCCGTTGATAATCACCACATCGGCCGGATTTTACCTGGATTAAACTAGAGCGTTCAACATAACCAGTGATATTGTCTTCCGTTTCAATGCCGACAACATCAAAATCTTTTGCCTGCATCCACTGTAATACCTCTGCTACCTCAGCTTGGGGTGACACAGCTTTGAGAGGTTCTGCCACATATTCGATTGTAATGTTGTTTTCAAACAAACTCCGCAGGTCTTGCGATCGCGATTTTAGGTGTTTCATCTGCCTTTAGCCATCAGACATCAGCAGGATAAGTATTTCACTTTCAGCTACTTTCTGTCAGTGCCAGCTGAGAACTAATCCTCTGATATTCGTCTGTGCAGAAGTTTAACGGAAAATTGCTCTCAATGCGATCGCAGATTTTCTCACAAGCGATCGCACTTTAAAACTCAAATATGAGCCTATATCTGTCTAAAGATATCCATAATAATTAACCGTTATCTCTATTGATAGATAAATAAACCCAGGTAATACTGGTATGTTCTTCCTTAGTTGAGAAATAGTCAAGGTAAACAATATGAGTATTGAAAATAGAATAGAAGCTACTGCCAAAAATATTGAAGGCAAGGTGCAAGAAGTAATTGGTGAAGTGACAGGGAATCCATCAGATAAAGCTGAAGGTAAAGCGAAACAAGCAGAGGCACAAGTAATTCATACCACAGAAAATATCAAGGATGAACTTAAAAAAGTTATAGACTAGTTGCAAATTGCCCACAAAACAGACTAACTATAACTGTAGCCTCAAAGTCATATCTTTATAGAGAATACTCCACTTTGAATAAAAGTGGAGTATTTATATTTACGGGCAATAGTAACAATAAAATCAGCCTAAGCATAATTTTTGTTCAACTAATAACTTGCACGATTAGTTAGCAAACCCCAGATAAAAATAGCGATAATTGCACCAACAATGGCAACAATTATTCCTGGAATACTCAGTGTTGCCGCTGTGAATTGTAACCTGCCTGTTTCTAATAGGGTAACGATAGTCCCCCCAATTAAAGCACCGATGATTCCTAAAACCATAGTTGCCAGAATGCCACCACCTTGACTACCGGGATAAATAGCTTTGGCTATGGCTCCAGCAATCAGACCAAGGATGATCCAAGCAATAATATTCATAATTAGTTTTGCAAAGATTATGCGAGTATCTTATGAAGACATACCTGCTTTTCCGTCTACCTCAAGAAATAAGTATTATGGCAAAAAACCAGATGGGAGAATTTCTCTATTATTGATATTTTTGGCTGGGAGGCCAGCGCCAATTGTAGCGGTTCCAGTCGTAGATACCTTGAATTTCAAATTCGGAACCGTTATTGAAGCGAATAATGCAATTTTGAGGGGAGTTGTTCGCATCACGGATTTCATCGACCTGAATCACAATGCAGGGAATCCATTCACGTTTACAAGGGCCATCTTCTTGCACCCATTCCCATAGGGCATTGGAAACCTCAATGCGATCGCCTACTCTTAACTTTAGTGCATCTTCAAAATCAGCATATTTGTCAAAATGACATGACTCAACTTGATTCAACCATTGCAAACCATAGCGTTCTCGGATGAATTGGACTGCACCTGAGTCTTGGTTGTGCAGCCAATCATTTAACAATTGCACTTTCCAAGTGCGGTTTTGTTGTTCTTCGGTTTTGACAAACTTTAAAAATGCTAATAGTTCCTCCGAGTCTAATTCATCTAAAGGGTTAGCAATATCGTATGGGGAATTTTGGGGAATTTGCTTGACTACTTGCAGTAATATCTGTTTCTGCATCTCAGAGAGAGGACAGCTGGCTACATCACAACGCTTAAAGGCTGTTTGCAATGCTGTTTTAATCTCATCTGGGTTCATAGGTCGTCAATAGCAATTTAGGGGTTATGTCTCTAATTATTACAAAATCCCTTGTTAGTCAGTAAACGGCAATAGTCTTATTCCCTATTGCCTATTTAATAGTCAATTCTCTCATAATTAAAGATGCGATCGCCAAAATTTGATTTAATTGGCTTGCAAAGCTTTGTTTGCCACCTCAATTACTTCTTTTGTAGCCTTCTCTTTACGTTCACTGTAGCGATCAGTCAGGTAATCTACCTTGTCTCGTAGCAACAAAGTAAACTTATAAAGTTCTTCCATCACATCCACAACGCGATCGCGGTAAGGCGAGTCTTTCATTGTCCCATCTTCGTTAAACTCTTGATATGCTTTCGCTACTGATGATTGATTGGGAATCGTAAACATCCGCATCCATCGCCCCAGAATTCTTAATGTATTCACAGCGTTGAAAGATTGGGAACCACCACTGACTTGCATTACAGCTAAAGTTCTACCTTGCGTCGGACGAACGGCTCCAATACTCAGCGGAATCCAATCAATTTGGTTTTTCATAATTCCAGAAATCTGACCGTGCAGTTCTGGACTAGACCAAACTTGCCCTTCAGACCATAAACTTAATTCCCGCAACTCCTGTACCTTTGGGTGAGTGTCAGGTACACTACCGTAAATTGGGAGTTCTCTGGGGTCGAAAAACTTCACCTCAGCACCAAATTCTGTAATGATGCGTGCTGCTTCTTCGGCTAACAGGCGACTGTAGGAGCGATCGCGCAAAGAACCATACAAAAATAAAATTCTAGGGGGATGGTTGAATGTTGTCATAAGGAAAGTGTGGCAAAAAACTGTCGTAATTTTCAAATCATCGCTTGATGATAGGTAATATCTTGTCCGATAAAAAACTGATGATTCAGACCCCAGGAAAAGCAGAGAAAAAAGGTTGGCTGCTGATGCACAAATAGCCCGAATCATCACTGATTAACCGGATATGATATCAGCTATTCTCCTGCTAACTCTTGTAAAAAATCTGTCTGGGCTGCTCGTAATTCCACATTGGGGTTTGCATTTACAATCATCTGCATAGACTGGTTATAGGATAAACCTGTCTGAATTAAATAAGCAGCGAGGATGGTTCCTGTGCGCCGTCTGCCACTGGTGCAATGAACTGCAACAGCATTGTTAATGTAATTTTGACTAGTGATGAAAGTTTGTAATTCCTGAAGTTGCTCTCGACTGGGTGCAGTGCCACCTTTGATTGGCAACCAGAGATAAGGCATATTTGCCTGCTGGTATAAATCTAGATTAGAGGGATCATCCATCAGAGAAACGATCGCCTGAATACCTAATGCTTGTAATTCAGTTAACTCTTCTGCTGTTGGCTTACGCACACCTGCGAGTTTTTCTGGAATTACCCACCACAGGCTTTTTGATATTGGTTGGATTAATTCTTGCTCCATTGCTTTGAGTTATTCTAGTCAGAAAAACCTTAACCAGCACTGGTAACTTCTTGATTCACAGACGCAATTAATTGAATTACGCGTTCTTTAATTTCATCGCGCACTCTGGGGAAAATTTCTGGTTGTTCTGCTGGATCATCCAATTGCCAATCTTCAAATACTTCGCGCACTACCCACTCTGGTGGTAAATTCACGCCACAACCACACAAAGAAATGACCACATCAAAATCTTCAGCTTGAAAATCACTTAGGGGTTTGGAATTTTGATCAGTAATATCAATACCAATTTCTTGCATCGCTGCGATCGCTTCTGGTCTAACCTGACTCGCCTCTAACCCCGAACTAGTTACGGCTATTTTTCCTTTACCCAAGGTTTTAGCAAAGCCTTCCGCCATTTGCGAACGAGCAGAATTTTTTTTGCAGACAAACATGACACGTTTCATAGCTCAATTCCTTTGTTTATGACTGATATTTGTGATTATTTGCAATCCCCAAAACAACGCGGATCTAGCAAGGTTGCTTTTTCCGGTTCTCTGGGAAACCAACTTGCTGTGCGTTTACAAACTTCAACCAGCATTAACATGACTGGCACTTCAATTAAAACTCCTACCACTGTAGCCAGTGCGGCACCAGAACTTAAGCCAAATAAAATCACAGCGGTGGCGATCGCTACTTCAAAATGATTACTCGCGCCAATTAATGCTGCTGGTGCGGCATCTTCGTAAGATAAATTCAGCTTCAATGCTGCTACATAACTAATCAAGAAAATGAAATTAGTTTGAATAAACAGTGGTACAGCAATTAACAAAATATGCAAGGGATTATTCACAATTAGTTCACCCTTGAAGGCAAACAGCAGTACCAAAGTTAGCAACAAAGCAGTAATCGCTACGGGAGTTAAATAGTTGAGAAATCGTCTTTCAAACCACTCTCTACCTTTATATTTAAAAATCCAGTAACGGCTATACATTCCTGCTATTAGCGGTAAACCAACATAAATTAGTACTGACAAAACAATAGTTTGCCAAGGTACAGTTAAATTATTCGCAGCTAGTAACCATCTACCCAAAGGGGCATATAAAAACAGCATAGCCAAAGAGTTTACAGCCACCATGATTAAGGTGTGTCCTTGGTTGCCATAAGAGAGATATCCCCACATCAACACCATCGCTGTACAAGGTGCAATTCCCAATAAAATCGTGCCAGCAATGTAAGAATTTGCCAGTGAAACTTCACTACCTCGAATTATTTCACTTCCGGTAATCAAAGGTTGAAATAACCATCCTAAGAAAAATTGAGCAAATACAACCATCGTGAATGGTTTAATCAACCAATTCACTACCAAGGTGAGAATTACTGGTTTTGGGGCGCGGATAGCATTTGTAGCTTGCGTGAAGTCAATCTTCACCATGATGGGATACATCATGAAAAACAAACATATAGCAATGGGAATAGAAACCTGATATACACTCATTGCATCCAGTACTACCGCCACTCCTGGAAATAATCGACCCAGAACAATTCCCCCAAAGATACATAAAAATACCCACACAGTGAGGTACTTTTCAAAAAAGCTGAGATTGCTTCCTGCTTGTATTCGGGTTGTACTAGCTTGTGAATTATGAGCCATCAAAATATACCTAAAATCAAACTAAACGCCTAAAATTTGGATTCTTTCCGCAACAATTCACCAATTGTTAGGTTCATTTCTGCTTTCCCATCAAATACTGTTCCTACCTTGCTTTGATAAAAGTGAACAGAATTGATCTGGTAGCCTTCATCAGGTAAAGGTATATAACCCACAGAAGCCACAGTTTTTGGTGCATTTTTGAGGTAAAAATCTATAAATTCAGAGAGCATTCCCCCATTTGATAAAGACTGCGGATTAACGTAAATAAATAAAGGTCGAGAAAGTGGTTGATATTTGGCTTTTTCTACTGCTTGAGGTGAGGGTAATACTGAGCCACGTCCATTATCAATGGAGAGTGCTTTCAATTTATCTTGATGTTTTTCATAATACGCATAGCCAAAATAACCCAACGCATTTGGGTCTTTACTGATGCCATCTACTAATATTTCATCATTTTCACTGGCTGTATAATCGTTGCGAGAAGCTCTAGCTTTACCAACAATTGCCTCTGTAAAGTAGTCAAAAGTACCAGATTTTCCCCCAGCACCATACAAAGTCAAAGGACGATCTGGCCAAGATGCTCGTACTTGGTTCCAGCGAGTAATTTTCCCTTGAGCCGCAGGTTGCCAAATCTTTTTTAATTCTGCTACTGTGATGTCTTTTGCCCAAGTGTTTTGAGGATTGACAGCCACAGTTAAAGCATCAAAAGCTATGGGAAGTTCTATGTATCCCACTCCGTTATTCTTACAAGCTGTCATCTCTGCTAACAAAATCGGTCGGGACGCATTGCTGACTGCTGTTTCTCCTGCACAGAATTTTTCAAACCCGCCTGTAGTACCAGAAAATTTAACTTCAATTTGCGCCTTGTTATTGGAGTTTGCTTGAAACTCTTGAGCGATCGCTTGAGTAATAGGATATACCGTACTCGAACCATCAATCTTAATTGTCGTCCCAGTCTTGGTACTATTACTCACTTCAATAGCGCTGGGAGACTGTTGACTTTGAGTATTAGAAGTTGATCTATCTGCACAACTGCTTACTAGCGCCAGTGTTGTCAATACGAGAGCCAATTTCTTAACTTTTGTTTTCATCGACCTCTCCAACTCGTGTTGTTACTAACTTTGTATATTCTTCATATCAAATTTTCTTGATATATTAGGTTGTTGTCAACTGGAGAATACAAAAATTCATCAAAAAAAATTGATGGGTTCTCCAACGATAAATTAAAGTCTGCAATCTCTTGGTTATGAAATTCAGGTAAGCTGAGGTTAAAAATAGTGCTGAGTGTCTAGTGATGACAGTAACTTTTCAGCGCTAAGTTCACTGAGAGTAATTTGTTACCTTTGTGAAATATGAAAAAACAACACAGCAAAGCATTTTTATTGAATTTCCCAACTTTGGTTATGCAGCACTACTCAAAACTGATTCAGATAATTTTTACTTTCTGTCTAATCACATTTCTCTCATGGATGATAACTCCCACAGCCGAAGCTCTAACACAGATTAGACTATTTGACATTTCTTATAAAGATTGTCCCCCAGAACTGGCTCAAGGGGCGGTTATTAGTAGTGGTAGTGCAGCGGCGAATTGCTTTATTGTCACAGGTAAAGCAGAAAATGGCACTTACAAAACTGTCTACGATGCAGATATCTATGGACGGATCTATGATGCTAACAATGACTCAGTCATGCAAAACCGGACTCGTCTTGGTTCTATTGCGGAAGTTCCACCAGGAACGAGTGATTTTGAACTCAGGATTTCTGTACCCGCTAATCAGCCCTTACCTTTGCAGCTAAAGCAATTTAAAGCATCGGGATTTAGTAGCCAAGTCAGAAGATGAGTGCTGTAAAGCCCTGCGGGCATGGCTGCGCTTAGAGCGGTAGCGGGGCGTTCAGCCCGTGCTGAGTGATTACAACTTTTAATAAAATAAACAGTCTGGGTTGACTAACCCAGACTTCAAACTAGTAACTTCTAACTGATAGTTACGCAAAGACTTGCAGCCCACCAGCCAGACTACCTACTACTTGGCCGACTACTTGCAGTAATAAAATCGCTAACATGGGAGAAATATCAATGCCGCCCAAAGGGGGGATGATAGAACGGAAGACATTGAGATATGGGTCAGTAATTTGGCTTAAAGCAGAAAAAGGCTGATTGTACCAATTGATGGTGGGGAACCAAGTCAAGAGAACTCGAATGAATAGTAGAGCAGTATATAGCTGTATGAAGGTGTTGAGAGTGCTAATCAGTAAAAACATGGATTTTTCGATTTCCTGCTAAGTTTCACAAGCGGTCTTATAGTTGATTTTAGTTTAGTCGTTGTCATGCTGTCTGCGAATTAGTATCTATTTTGACCACGACTAGCAGCTACCGGAATTTCCGATAAGCCTGAAAGTGAAAACTAAGTTGAGGAAAATGGTTTGTGGGTGGTTAATCTTGTATTGAAGAACGATCGCCTACTGTCTGACTAGCATTACCGTTAACATCGCCCAATTGTTTTCTCACCTCATCAATTGTGGCATTTAACTGAGCAATTTTATCTTCTAGCGATCGCCTAGCTGTTTCCATTTCCAAATCACCAGTTTCTGAGGCTCTCATCCGCCGTTTTGTGGAGTTTTTTTTCGGTTCTACTGCACCATTGCTAACTTCAGCGTCTTCCTCTGCTGATTCGAGGTCGAGGCGAGAAGTAATTACAGCCCCCAAAACACCACCAACTAAGCCACCAAAAAGCGCCCCTGCGAAAAAACCACTAGCAAAACCATCACGCTGACTCATAACTTTACCCGCCTTGAAGCAACCTTACAATCTTTAATATTGTGTTTAGCGATTTTCTTTGCCTAGCTGCATAGTAGCTTAAGTACCAAAAATGCGATCGCCTGCATCTCCTAATCCCGGTACAATAAAACCGCGATCGTTAACTGTTTCATCAATAGTTGCAGTGTAAATTATTAAACTTGGATAAGCCGCACTCAGTTTCTGCAATGCTGGCGGAGCCGCTACCACACTGACAATTCGCGTCAACGCCGGATCAATTCCCCGTTGTGTTAATTCTGCCATTGCCCTCATAATCGAGCCACCTGTTGCTAACATCGGATCTGTGATTAACACTCTTGTTTGTGGGTCAAATTTTTCCGGCAATTTGTTCAGGTAACATTGCGCTTCCAGGGTCTCTTCATCCCGCACCAAGCCCAAATGATAAATCGAAGCCAAAGGTAGCAAAGTTTGTGCGCCTTCTAATAATCCTAATCCTGCCCGTAGAATCGGCACCACCGCCACAGGCACTTCTGGATTAATAAAAGTTGCAGGACAAGAGGCTAAAGGAGTTTGCACCGTCGCCTCTATCGTCGGTAGCCACTCTCGCGCCGCTTCGTAAGTTAACCATCGGCCTAACTCAGTTATGGCACTGCGAAATAATACTGAAGGTGTAGCAGCATCACGGGCAACTGCCAACCAGTGCTTAATTAAGGGATGGGGAGGAACGTAAACACGCAGTTGTACCGTCATAGCTGGAAATTAGCACTTTTGACTTTATAGGAACTGAAACCTCATCATACTCTTTCCTGCGTATGGCTGATAGCCAAAATCAACACACTAAAAATTATTGAAAATCTTTTGCATTAATAGTTGACATAGATTCTCAATCAAAGTTATATTATTAATCAGTGTTCTCCTCTCTTTAAGGATCGGCAGACGGGATTAGCCAGCAGTCGCAGGCTTGTCCCTCTTTTTTTATGTATTGGTCATTTGTTAGGGTTTTAGGCATAGAAACACAGCCTACTCCAGATATAAATAAAAAGACTAAACTTTCTCAATGGAAATTAGGCTATTTTGTATTTTGTCAGACTAATAACCAAAAACAAAGGACAAATGACCAATGACTAATGACCATTTTGTGTTTGACGCAATTATCATTGGTTCGGGAATTGGGGGCTTGGTAACAGCAACTCAACTAGCAGCCAAAGGCGCTAAAGTTTTGGTGCTAGAACGTTATCTGATTCCTGGTGGTAGTGCAGGCTCTTTTGAGCATCACGGTTATCGCTTTGATGTCGGAGCATCAATGATTTTCGGCTTGGGGAAAAATGGCACAACTAACTTGTTGACTCGCGCCCTGGATGCAGTAAATGTTGATTTAAAAACAATACCCGACCCAGTACAGATTCATTATCATCTTCCTGATAAATTAGATATTAAAGTTGACCGGGATCATGAGAAATTTTTGCAAAATCTTACTGCTTATTTTCCTCAAGAAGCAAGAGGTATTCGACGTTTTTATAACCAATGTTGGCAAGTTTTTAATTACCTAAACCGGATGGATTTATTGTCGCTAGAAGAACCTCGGTATTTGATGCGGATGTTTTTCCAGCATCCTTTAGCGTGTCTGGGTTTACTTAAGTATCTACCAAAAAATGTCGGAGAAGTAGCGCGACATTATATTAAAGATCCCTTATTATTAAAATTCATTGATATGGAATGTTATTGCTGGTCAGTAGTACCAGCGAACATGACACCAATGATTAATGCAGGCATGGTCTTTTCCGATAGACATTATGGTGGTGTCAATTATCCTCAAGGCGGAGTAGGAATAATTGCTCAAAAACTAGTAGAGGGGTTAAAAAAAGTTGGCGGTGAGATTCAGTATCAAGCTAGGGTCAAAAAAATTATTATAGAAAAGGGATGTGCTGTCGGCGTAGAACTAGCTAACGGTCAAATTTATCGCGGTAAACGCATAGTTTCTAACGCTACACGCTGGGATACCTTTGGTAAATTAATTCCTGTAGATAAAATACCTAATAATGAGAAAAAATGGCAACAACGTTATGAAAAATCACCTGGCTTTTTGAGTTTACATATAGGTGTCAAAAGTTCAATTTTACCCAATCACACAGAATGCCATCATATTTTGTTAGAAGATTGGGCGAAAATGACTACAGCAGAAGGCACGATTTTTGTTTCAATTCCCACATTGCTTGACCCAGATTTAGCACCAGAGGGACATCATATCATTCATGCCTTTACACCTCACTGGATTGATGCTTGGCTAGGTTTGTCAGCAAATAGATATGAAGCGAAGAAAGAAGCCGCAGCCTGGCGAATTATTGAGCGACTAGAAAAGATTTTTCCTGGGTTAGATGCAGAGTTAGATTATCTAGCCATAGGCACACCCCGCACTCATCGTCGTTTCCTAGGACGAGAAGATGGCACTTATGGGCCAATTCCTCGACATAAATTGTGGGGTTTGTTAGGAATGCCTTTTAATCGCACAGCTATTCAGGGACTTTATTGTGTTGGTGATAGTACTTTTCCCGGTCAAGGGTTGAATGCTGTCGCCTTTTCTGGTTTTGCTTGCGCCCATCGCATCGCTGCCGATTTGGGAATTGGGAAATAGTCTATGCTCGTTTTTCATTAGTTAATTGCAGTGTAATCAATCGAAAAAAGAGGGAGAATACCCCATGTTTGAGGTATTCTAGATTCTGCATTTTTCAAGTCGAAACTATTTGGACTTTATTAGCTGCTGTTGTAGCTTTTTGTCTCGCCTCTTGAACATTTACGGCTTTAGCTAAAGCCACACCCATACGTCGATAAGGATGAGCCGATGGTTTACCAAATAATTTAATATCGACATCCTTTTCTGCTAAAGCTTCGGCAACCCCAACAAAAGAAATTGAATCTGATTTTTCTGAGGCTAAAATTACAGCACTCGCCGAAGGACAAAGTTGTTCAATGTGAGGAATTGGTAAGCCTAAAACAGCCCTTAAATGTAATTCAAATTCATTCAGATTTTGGGAAATTAATGTCACCATACCTGTATCGTGGGGTCTGGGAGAAAGTTCAGAGAAAATGACTTCATCTTTAGTTATGAAAAACTCAACACCAAAAATCCCTGCTCCACCTAAAGCATCGGTGACTTTTTTGGCTATTGCTTGAGATTCTAAGATTTTATCTTCAGAGATGCCTGCTGGTTGCCAAGATTCTTGATAATCGCCTCTTTCTTGACGATGACCGATAGGAGAACAGAAGATTGTTGGGGTATTCCATTGTTTAATTGTCAGCAATGTTATCTCAATCTCAAAATTAATAAATTCCTCGACAATGACTTTTTGACTGTCGCCTCTAGAATTAGCGATCGCATAATTCCAAGCCTGCTCAACTTCATCTTTATTCGCTACTACAGATTGACCTTTCCCCGAAGATGACATTACAGGTTTAACTACGTTCGGAAAGCCAATTTCTGATGAAATTGCAATCAATTCATCTAGCGTTACAGCATAACCATATTTAGCTGTTCTAATGCCTAATTCTTTGTGTGCCAATTCCCGGATTCTGTCACGGTTCATTGTATAGTTAGTCGCCGCCGCCGTTGGGATAACTGTAATACCTCTTTGTTCAAACTCTAGTAACTTTTCTGTCCTAATTGCTTCAATTTCTGGTATGATTAAATCAGGCTGATGTTTTGTGACCACTGCTTCTAAATCATCGGCACTAAGCATTGAAATTATTTCTGCACAATCAGCAACCTGCATCGCTGGCGCATTAGCATAGCGGTCAACTGCAATTACATAATTACCCAGACGTTGAGCCGCAATCACAAATTCTTTGCCCAGTTCCCCTGAACCCAACAGCATCAGTTTTTTAGGTAACTTAATAGAATTACTCATCAATTTATCCAGAAAAATTTTAGTATCATCATCTTATAATTTTTTGAATTTTATTAACATTACTTCAATAAGTAAACTTTGCTCCTCGCAATTTTAAATATTCATACTGAAATTGAGACAAACCAATACCTTTAGCAAACTGACACTCTTCTACTAAAGCCTCTGTCCAAATGGTTTCATTAAGGATTACACCTGTTAAATCAGCATTGCGTAAGTCCGCTTTAGTAAAATTAGCAAATAGGAGGTCAGCATTAACTAAACTGCTACGTTGCAGATTAGCATTAGTTAAATTACCTCTGATGAAATTTATTTCGTCTAATATCAAATCAGATAAATCTGCACCAACTAAATTAGGAAATTTTAGCTGCTGAGGATTTTGTAAAAATTGCATTATGCAAACTATATTCGCTTCATTTAATTTAATTTTAGTTAAAAACTCATAACGACTTATTCCCAATTGCTTGAGAGTTTGTTGCCTTTGCTCAATATTTTGTTCTAAAAACTGTATTGCATTTTTACGTAATTCTTGAGTTGGTAGACTAATCATTATGTCTGATATAAATAGATGATAACTATCTTTTTATCGGCAGTATTATATCGATTGTAGTACCTTGATTAATCAGAGAAACGCATTTAATAGAACCGCCATGTTGCTCAACAATAATTTGATGACTAATAGACAAACCTAAGCCTGTTCCTTGTCCAACAGGCTTAGTAGTAAAAAAAGGTTGAAAAATACTTTGGCAAATATTTTCATTCATGCCACAACCATTATCAGTGAATGAGATTGTAATTTGATTTTCCTGAGATTGAATTGTCTGAATCCAAATAGTTAGTGCTTCAGCTTTATTTATATCATGTATAGCTTCTTTTTGAATTAAAGCATCAAGTGCATTATTAATTATATTGAGAAATACTTGATTTAAAAGGCGAGGATTACAATAAACCCGAGGTATTTTGCCGTAGGATTTAATTACTGAAATAGCTTTGCTATGACTCGCATAACGATTAAGCCGATGCTGCAAAATTACCAGTGTACTATCAATACATTGATGAATATCGGCTTTTTTATAGTCAGATTCATTCAAACGTGAGAAACTAGAAAGTGATTCGACAATTTCACTAATCCGATTTGTACCACTCTCCATTGATTCCAGTAGCTTTGGCAAGTCTAGATGGATAAAATTCAGGTCACTTTTAGCAAGAGCTTGGATAATTTTGATATCTGGATTTGGATACACAGAAGCGTAAGTTGTTAAAAGGTTTAGTAAGTCATTCGTATACTGACGAAGATATTCTAAATTGCCATGAATAAAGCTGACTGGATTATTAATTTCATGTGCTACTCCAGCTACCATTTTTCCCAACGCTAACATAGTTTCGCGTTGAATTAATTGCATTTGAGATTGTTGAGTTGCTTTTAATTGAGATAAAGCTGATTCTGCATTTTCTTTGGCTATACGATATTGTTCCTGTACTAGAAATAAACGTTGTAGTGTTTGGTAGTATATAGTAACAGTAAACAAAACAAATAATGCGCCAAAAAAGAAAACCATACCAGTCAGTAATGGTATCCATTCAAATAGTTCCGTAATTGTTAAATAAATACATAAAGAATAACCACCCAGAAAAAAAACCATGAGCGAGAACATGATTCGCCAACTGAGTTTATCTGCTTCTGTCTTGAAAAATGCGAGAATTTTTCGTGTCCTAACAATAGATAGTCCCATGATTCCAGCACCCAGAGCAATCAGGGTGACAATCAAAGACAGAACAACTGGAGAACTTAACATGGTATTGAGCTAGGTTGAACGGCAAGATAGGCTGTAAACTATCACCAAGCACTTAGGGAAAAAGTCATTTTAATTTGACTGTATCGAAATAATTCAACTAATTGGACTAGAAGACACAATAGTTTAAACCTTACTCGCTGAAGCATGAAATAAATTATTTACTCAACATCGTAAGTAAATAATCGCTGGACAGCGGAATTCTTATCTAATCATAAAAATGCCCTTACCAAAGGGCAAGGGGTTACGCTCTTCACAATCGAAAATCAAAGAAACTTCAACAAAGCTTCATTAATTTCAAGATTCTATTTCGGCTAATTCTAACCAACGTTCGGTAGCTATATCAATTGCTTTTTTGAGAGTTTCCACCTGATCGTAGAGTTTCTGCACTTGGCTATAATTACCTGGAGAAACTTTATTCATAGCTGTTTCTGCTTCGGCTTTTTCAGCTTCTAATTGAGAAATTTTAGCTTCTAATTGCTCAAATTCGCGCTTTTGCCAATTAGATAGTCGGCGGCGTTTTTTGGTTTCAGAATCTTTTGCTTGATTGGCTGCTTGAACTTCAGTATTTTTTGGTTTATCGTTATTTTTAATTGTTTCTTGTTGTGCTGCTTCCTCAGCTTTTTTATAGTCTAGATAAACGGAATAATTGCCAGGATATTGCCGAAGATTACCACCTTCCTCTAAGACAAAAATTGTGTCAACAGTGCGATCTAAAAAGTAGCGATCGTGAGAAACTGCTATTACACTCCCAGAAAAGTCTTCTAAGTAATCTTCTAAAACTGCGAGTGTCTGCACGTCTAAATCATTGGTAGGTTCGTCTAAAATTAAAACATTGGGCGCACTAATTAATATGCGTAGCAAAAATAAACGCCGTTTTTCCCCACCAGAAAGTTTATGAATTGGCGCATACTGTTGGTTTCCGGGGAATAAAAACCTCTCCAACATTTGAGAAGCAGTTATTTTCGTCCCATCGGCAATTTGGACAAATTCACCTTCTTCTTTAATGTAGTCAATCACGCGCTGATCTTCATTCAAAGCCGTGAGTAATTCTTCAGAATGTTGGTCAAAATAACCAATGTGAATTGTAGCGCCAATCTCTACGTTACCTGCATCCGGTTGTATTCGCCCAGTGATGATATTCATTAACGTAGACTTACCAGCACCATTACCGCCAATAATACCAATGCGGTCTTCTGGGCTAAATTCGTAAGTAAAATCTTTGATTAGAGTTCTGTCGTTATAAGCTTTAGAGATATTCTTCAAGTCAATTACCTTTTTACCAATGCGGCGGCTGACTGTCGAAATATCTACTTTGCCTAAACTCTGTTTAAACTCAGTTTCGCGCATGGCGTGGACACGCTGAATTCTGGCTTTTTGTTTTGTACTTCTGGCTTTGGGGCCACGCTTTAACCATTCCAATTCTCGGCGTAAGACTCCTTGATGTTTGCGTTGGGTACTAGCGGCGGATTCTTCAGCTAAGGCTTTCTTTTCGAGGTAATATGAATAATTACCCGTATAAGTATAAATGTCACCTCTGTCAATTTCGATGATGCGATTGGTGACTTTATCTAAAAAGTAGCGATCGTGAGTAATTAATAGCAATGCACCACGAAAGCGATTTAAATAACTTTGCAACCACTCTACAGACAGCGCGTCAAGATGGTTTGTCGGCTCATCCATGAGCAAAACATCTGGTTCTGATAGCAGTGCTGTTGCTAAAGCAATGCGCTTGCGGTATCCTCCAGATAATGTTGCTATGGGTGCATCAAAATCGGCGATTCCTAATTTTGTGAGAATGATTTTAGCATTGGTTTCGAGTTCCCATGCGCCTGTTGCGTCCATCTGTTGCATAACTGTAGATAGACGAGACATTAATTGAGTATTTTCGGGATAATGGGCGAGTTTATCTGATAATTCTTCATATTCACGCACAAGTTTCATTTGTTCGCCACTGTCAGCAAAAACTTGTTCTAAAACTGTGCAATTTTCATCTAAATCTGGTTGCTGAGGTAAGTAGATTATTTTTGCACCAGAGCTAGTGATAATTTGTCCACTATCAACCGGCTCTAGTCCGGCGATCATCTTTAATAAAGTTGATTTGCCAGAACCATTAGTACCAATTAACCCAACTTTATCATTAGTATCAACGCTAAAATTAGCGTTATTTAATATTTCTTTGATGCCAAAATCTTTTTTAATAGATTGGAGTGTAATAATACTCATAATAATTAATTATTTGCTCTTTGCGATCGCCATCTGGTAGGCAAGATTCTTATCTTACCTACATTCTCCCAATTTTAGGCAAATAAATCGAGGGGTAGATGTCCATACATTTCGTTGATTCCTCTTTCATCATAAGATTGGCAAGATACTAATACACCGCGATGATGCCCTGCGTAGGAATCAAGATAGCACAGACCATTTTTGCCGTTTAATTTAATATAAACTGGGCCATCAGTTGTGGGTAAATCAGTTGGGACTTCATAACCCAAAGCCCGCGAGTAAGTTTTCATTGCTAGTAGTGCTTCTTCGGCTGTGTCAGCACAAATGCCTAATATTTGATAGTCAGAAAGTTTGGTGATTAAGATTAAAGCCTGACGCACCAAGGCTTTTTCCGAAGCATCAAGGACTGGTGCAATATCTAAGCAGTTGAATTTGTTGAGGAATTTTCTAGCTTCAGCGACGGTAAGCGGGAGTTGATTTGAGTTTGGCATAGATTTAATCATGTTTTTTGAGGATTTGCCTTTGTGTGTGAGGTAACAATAGCTAATGAGTTTTGGATTTTAGATTTTGGATGATTCCTAACTGTAAGAAGAAACAACTTGGATAGATAGGTTTCCTGGCATGACCCAAAGAAACTAAAATCTAAAATTGGCACATTCAAATTTACTTGATTATATTGACGTGAATTATTGTTGGCTAGGAAGATTCCCCAGGTTGAAAATAAAGGGTACACTACTTTGTGATTTATCACCCATAATCAAAACTTTAGGCATTTGAGCGCCACCTGTTTTCCATGCTTCAATTGCTTCTTTTTGTAAAACTAATTGCCCACCTTGGGCTTTGAGAGTTTCGGCTAAAAGCCTTTGTGCTTCAGCTTTACCTTTAGCACGATTAATTTCTGCCTGGGCTTCTTGTTCAGCTTCTCGTGCTACATAAACTGCTCTTTGGGCGCGTTGTTCGGCAATTTGTTTTTCTTCAACTGCTCTGGCAAATTCAGGTGAAAAAGTTAAATCAACCACACTAGTATCTAACACAATTATTCCGTATTTGTCTAAGCGATCGCCTAAAGCATTATCAAAGTCTTCTTTGAGTTCACTGCGTTTGGTAATTGCCTCTTCTACTGTTCTTCTAGCAGCTGCTATTTTAAATGCTTCTTGGGTTTGAGGCGCGATAATTTTTGATACTATATTTTCTAAAGTTCCTTGTTTTCTTCTCACCTGAACTACTTGTGAGGCATCGAGACGAAAGTTAATTGCAAATCTCGCCGATAAATTTTGCAGATCCTTTGTCGAACTTTCTGCTGGCACTTCAAATTTTTGCACTGTTAAATCATACACATCTATTACGGAAATAAAGGGCGGTTTCAAGTGAATACCCTCCAATAAAGCACCATCTCTAGCTTTACCTAAAATGCTAATCACCGCTGCTTGCCCTGGATTGATAATAATAAAGGCATTTAGTCCGACAATCACCAGTAGTCCTAACAAAATTCCTAAAACTGTAGTTTGCCAATTTCCCAATTGTTGACTTCTCAAGGTTGTATCTCCTTTTAGCTTTGCCGGCAACTCCTGTATTATGGTGACACGTCAAGCAATTTTAAATTTTGGATTTTAAATTTTGAATTAGCTTCATAAATAAATTTAGGGGCTGGGGATTTTCGATTGATACCACAAGTAGCTCTGGGGGATTGTACCATCAATAGATTATTGGTCATTTGCCTGCTGAGGCTGGCTCAAGTCTACAAAAGTCAGATACTTCCTCTCCGTGTTATCATCAAATGCACGCAATTATAAACAACTGTGGCTATAGCATTTAATTCTCGTCAGATATTAAACAAGCGTAGACATTCAGTGCATCCCCTCCACCGCCTGCTTGACTATGGACACCAGTATCGTCAACAAATTTGGTTAGCAACTGGTTGTTCTGTTCTCAACAAGCTTTTTGATTTAGCACCACCGGGATTAATTGGTGTGGCGGTGGATGTAGTAGTAAAGCAGCAGAATTCTATCATTGCTCAGTTGGGTGTAAAAGATGTCTTTGGACAATTTTTAATTCTTTCTCTACTCACTGCCATCATTTGGATACTAGAGTCGATTTTTGAGTACGCATACTCTAAACTGTGGCGCAATTTAGCGCAAAATATTCAGCATAACCTGCGACTGGATGCTTACAAACATCTGCAAGATTTGGAATTAGCTTATTTTGAAGAACGCAGTACTGGCGGTTTGATGTCCATCCTCAGTGATGATATCAACCAACTAGAGCGTTTTTTAGATGTGGGAGCAAATGACATTATCCAAGTTGCCACTACAGTAATAATTATAGGTGGTGCTTTCTTTATATTGGCTCCTAGTGTAGCGTGGATGGCGATGTCGCCTATGCCCTTTATTCTCTGGGGTTCCTTTGCTTTTCAGCGGCTGCTTGCTCCTCGTTATGCTGATGTCAGAGAAAAGGTAGGTTATTTAAATGGGCGACTGGTAAACAATTTAAGCGGTATTACTACTATTAAAAGTTTCACTGCTGAAGATTATGAAAGTTACCGTTTAGCCCAAGATAGCGAAGCTTATAAAAAAAGTAACTCTAAAGCAATTAAACTCTCGGCTGCATTTGTGCCTTTAATTCGGATGCTGATTTTAGTTGGATTTACCGCATTACTATTATATGGTGGAATGGCTGCGGTTGCGGGAAAAATGACGGTCGGCACATACAGTGTTTTGGTGTTTTTAATCCAACGGTTATTATGGCCTTTAACTAGATTAGGAGATACTTTTGACCAATACCAGCGGGCGATGGCTTCTACTAAACGAGTAATGAATTTATTGGATACACCAATTACAATTCATCCAGGAAATGTAGCCTTACCTGTGGATAAAGTACGCGGTGAAGTGGAATTTAAAAATGTTACCTTTGCTTATAAAGATAGATTTGCGGTAATTACAAACTTATCTTTGCAAATTACCGCAGGCAAAACGATCGCTATTGTCGGTTCTACAGGTTCCGGTAAAAGTACCCTCGTCAAGCTGTTATTACGGTTTTATGAGGTGGAAACTGGCAAAATTACAGTAGATGGAATTGACATCCAAGACTTAAATTTACGTGATTTACGACGTTGTATAGGCTTAGTTAGCCAGGATGTATTTCTCTTTCACGGCACGGTAGCAGAAAATATTGCTTATGGGACTTTTGCCGCTACAGAAGAGGAAATCATGACGGCTGCAAAGGTGGCAGAAGCCCATGAATTTATTGAAAATCTGCCCCAAGGTTATGAGACAATTGTCGGGGAACGAGGACAAAAGTTATCTGGTGGACAACGCCAAAGAATTGCGATCGCTCGTGCAGTGTTAAAAAATCCCCCAATTTTGATTTTAGATGAGGCCACCTCCGCCGTAGATAATGAAACCGAAGCTGCTATTCAGCGATCGCTAGAAAAGATTACAGTAGATAGAACCACAATTGCGATCGCTCATCGTCTTTCCACTATCCGCAATGCCAATTGTATTTATGTCATGGAATACGGACAATTAGTAGAATCGGGAACCCATGAGGAATTGCTAGAGAAAAATGGAGTTTACGCTAGTTTATGGCGTGTGCAGTCGGGTTTGAGATAATTCTCACGCACAGACGCGGTAACAGGTTCCCGCAGGATAGATGTAGAGAAATTAAGAATTACGAATTAGGAAATACGAATTAATTATGATGTTTGGTAGTACCCAGCCGGAATCAGCAGATAGTAAGTGGCGTAGTCATTTAAATAAATTTGTTAAAGCAAATCAACCAGAATTGGCCGCGCTATCTTGGGCATTATGGTTAGAAAATGGCGATAGCCAGGGTACTATCGGCATTGATTTGCAGCCAACTCCGCACTTTGTTTATTGTCCACAAGAGGCGATAGAGAAATTAAATGATAACGTTGAAAATCGCCTGCAAGAAATTCTGGGAATCATTAAACATCATCAACCAGAAGTAGAAGTGCTGATGATTGGAATTGGGAAAGGGGAAGTTAAGTTAATTCAGTTTGCACCAGAACCATCGCCACCTGATTGTTTTGCCCAAGTTGGTAAAGATGTAGATGAGTTGTTGGATTTACTAGAGCAACGCATGAATGAAAATTTATTCAGTTAATTTAAATATCTATTAACAGAGCTAGATTTAGGTAATTTCACTGCTTATTTCTCTAATATCTAATATGTTAAATTGTTGGGATTCAAATTGACAATTAACGCAACCACATAAATTTTGTTAGTTGGAAAAGAGAACGTAATAAATAAGTGAGTCTAGGGGCGTGAAATTTTCTGCCCTAGCAAACACTTATTCATGACAGTTAATTTATGAATTGATTATCACTTACGGCAAAAACACTCAAACACTGATTTCTCTGTGTCACCCTTGCCGTAAGTCATTTTGATATTAGATGTATTTAATTTCAGACTTGTTTAACCATGTCTATTGATTTTACTGTAGCTATTCCTACTTACAATGGCGAGAGACGTTTACATCAAGTATTAGAGAGATTACAAAATCAGGTTGGTATTGAAAATCTTACTTGGGAAATTATTATTGTTGATAATAATAGTAACGATGGTACAGCAAAACTGATTTATAGCTATCAACAAAACTGGCAACAACCATTCTCTTTAAGATATACCTTTGAAGCAAAACAAGGAGCAGCTTTTGCGAGAAATAGAGCAATTATTGAAGCCAAAAGTGAACTTGTGGGTTTTTTAGATGATGATAATTTGCCAGCCTCTAACTGGATTATAAAAGCTTATCAATTTGCTCAAACGCATCACCATGCTGGAGCTTACGCTAGTCAAATTCATGGCTGTTTTGAAGTAAAACCACCAGAATATCTTAAACCAATATTATTTTATTTAGCAATTACCGAAAGAGGTGAAACACCTCATCAGTATTATCCTCATCGCCAAGGCTTCCCTCCCACCGCTGGCTTAGTAGTTAGAAGAAATGCGTGGAAAGATAATGTTCCTCAACAACTTTTCTTAGTCGGAAGAATTGGTTCATCTATGTTAGGTGGTGAAGATGCTGAAGCCTTATTTTATATTCAAAAAGCAGGTTGGGAAATTTGGTATAACCCTGCAATGGAAGTAGAACATATCATTCCTGCTTGGCGCTTAGAGAAAACCTACCTTTTGTCGTTGATGCGGGGAATTGGTTTAACTCGATATTACTTAAGAATGTTACTACTTCAAACTTGGCAAAGACCTTTTGCTTTTTTTGTATATTTGTTGAACGATATCCGCAAACTAGTATTGCATTTCATTCGTTATCGACAAGCAATGTCTACTGATATTGTCGCAGCCTGCGAAATGGCAAGACTTATCAGTACTCTAATTAGTCCTATTTATATCTGGAGACTAAAAATGCAAAAAGCTATTTTAAGTATTAAAAACCAGTAGTCAATATATCTAAATTACTAGCTCATATTATGCCACTAGTATCAGTCATAATTCCTGCTTATAATGCAGAAAAAACTATTCAAAAAACTGTCGCCTCTGTTTTAGAACAAAGTTTATCAGATTTTGAATTAATTATAATTAACTCCTCTTCTTCTGACTCAACATTAAATAAAATTTCTCAGATTCAAGATTCCAGAATAAAATTATTCACTTATCCCCAAGCAAATGCGTCTGTTAACCGCAATCGTGGCTTGCTACATACTACCACTGAATTTGTTAGTTTCTTAGACGCTGATGATTTGTGGAAACCAGATAAACTTGAGGCACAATATCAGGCATTACAAGAAAATACAGAAGCTGTAGTGGCTTATAGTTTTACAGATGCAATTGATGAAAATGGTAATTTTTTACGGAAATGCAGCCACGCCACTTGGACAGGTAATGTCTATCCACAACTATTACTAGATGATTTTATTGGTAGCGGTTCTAATGTGATGGTGCGTAGACAGGTTTTTAGAGAAGTAGGTGAGTTTGATGAATTACTAACTAATGCAGAAGACACCGATATGTGGCTAAGATTAGCTGCTGATTATAATTTTGTTCCTATTAAAAAAGTTCAAATTCTTTATCGAGTATCTACTAATTCTAAGTCTTCCAACATTTTAGGATCGGAAGCATCTAATTTACGAATTATTAACAAGGTATTTAATAATGTACCTCCTACATTAAAAAATTTAAAGTCCTATAGAGTTGCTAATCTCTATAAATATCTTAGCTACAAAGCACTTACAGTAGAGCCAGGGCAACAGAAAACTTTTCATACTGCTCGTTTTTTATGGATGACAATCATAAATGATATAACTATTGTAAAAAAAATGATTATTTATAAAGCTATTATCAAACTAATAATTATGAGTATATTACCTAAGCAAACAGCTAAAATACTGCTTGAAAATTTCCCAAAATTATCTGACATGAGTACTTTTTTTGGGTATATTAAAACAGAATTTTAGTGAAAATATTGTCTAAATTTTAAAGTTATAAAAAACCTTATGAAAATCGCTTACGTCACTGTAAATGATATTTACAATCAAAATTCATGGTCAAAAGATGTTCAAGGAGTTTGTGCAGCAGGCTATCATATATCAAAACATTTAATAGATGAATCTGTTGAAATAGACTATTTAGGCCCACTCAGTAAAAATTTTACAGCTTTCACTAAATTAAAATGGACTTTTTATCACTACATATCTAAAAAAGATTACTATCGTTGGGCAGAACCACTAATAGCTAAAGATTATGCTCATCAAGTTCAGAGAAAATTAAAAAATCTCAATTCACATATAGTACTATGTCCAGAAAATATAGTACCAATTGCTTATCTAGACTGTAAGCAACCGATTGTAATCTGGACTGATGCAACTCTCAGTTCTTTGATAAACTTTTATCGTCACATGGATAACTTGTGTCAAGAAAATATTCGTAACATTCATTTAATGGAAGCAGAAGCTTTAAATCGGTGTAAATTAATTATCTATACATCTGATTGGGCAGCTAAACAAGCTATGAAGACTTATAATATTGCTGCAAATAAAATTAAAGTAGTTCCTTATGGAGCTAATTTAGTATGTAATCGAACCCTTGAAGACATACACAATATCATTAAATCTAAACCTCAGAGACCATGCAAATTATTATTTATGGGTGTTGACTGGATCAGAAAAGGCGGTAACTTAGCTTTTGAAATTACAAAACAGTTAAACGATATGGGTTTAAACACTGAATTAACAATAGTCGGATGCAAACCCAAGATTAATGAACCTCTACCACAATTTGTCAAATATATAGAATTTATCGATAAATCTAAAAAAACTGGATTGGAAAAAATAAATCAATTATTTGCAGAAGCTCATTTTTTAATTTTGCCAACCATAGCAGACTGTACTCCTCACGTTGTGGCTGAGGCTAACTCCTTTGGAGTACCTGCTATATCTACAAATGTAGGTGGACTAGCAACTTTAATACATGATGATCTTAATGGAAAAATATTTCCATTAGATGGCAGTATTTCTGCATACTGCAATTATATAATCACAATGATGTCCAATCATGATGATTATGATCAATTAGCATTTTCATCTTTTAATGAATATCAAAATAGATTAAATTGGAATGTAGCAGTACAAAAAACCAAAAAGTTAATCAACAATTTCATTGTTTAGCTTCATATTTCCTAATTATTTCTCTCTAAAAAAAGCTCTTCTAGAATTCCAGAATTTTTGGAAAGTTTATGATTTATTTGAAAACCCATTTCGGCTAATTTAGATTTAACAAAAATAGCTTTATCTTGTCCAATTGCCTTTGGATGAATTTCAATTACCAGTTTTTTGACATTATAGAAATCAGCATATTTCAGCAAGTCATATTCTCCACCTTCAATATCAATAATTAAAAAGCTAGGGTTAATTTTTCTAATTTCTTGATTAAATGACTTAACTGCAACAGTGATTGGTTTAGCGCCTTCATTCCAAGGAATAATCGAAGAAGACCAGAAATTTTTGCCTACATAAAAAGTTTGCTCTCCATTTTCTTCACCTACAAGACAAATTTCTAAATTTGGTAAAACTTGATTTATTTGATAGGTTTCACGGATGGGAATTTCTAATCGAGGGTTAGCTTCATAAGTAAACACTCTTTCAGAACCAATACGTTTAGCACAATAGCTAGAAAGTAAACCTATGCCAGCACCTAACTCCATAACGATATCATTGGTGGAAAGTTTAGATTTAACTGCGCGTAATTCAGAACTTTCATATTCACCAATATACATAGCCTTCTTTACAGGTGGGGAAATATGCTCACCAATTTTGATTTTAATTCCTTCAATCTGAATTATCTTTGGTTGAATTAACAGCCGATATTCTTTGATAGCACGTTTATAAACCCGCTGTATGAATTGATTATTTATCTTTAGTTTTGACATCATCCTGTAAGTATAGTTCAATAATATAGTCTCAAAAATTACTTGCCATATCTTCAGTAAAAATATTGATTAGTTTTTCAATCTAGTAAAGTTGGGCTTTTATATCTTGAAAAATAACGATAAAAATTTTACTATCACAGCTGAAGGGGTGACAAAAAAGTTATAAAGCAGACTGGATAAGAGTCATAGCCCGTAGACCTTGTTGAAAATATGGCAGTTTACTGGGCTTGAGGCGCATCAATTCATGAGCTAAATCAGCCCAAAATTCCATTGCCCCTACCCATAACTGACCATACAAACCAATCCAAAAAGCACTATGTCGGCGGTGCAATCGTTGTAACTCCTTCAGACGACCAACATATTTTTGTAGTCCAGAGGAGCGAGAATTACGACCAACTAAAATAGCACAAGTATAGGCAATAGCAATTAATAAAATCAGTGCTATCAAACGTTGACCATCAGCATAAGTAGATTCGAGATTATACCCCCCAGTTTTACAATCTTTAAACATGGCTTCGATACCACTCCGCAACTTAAATGCTTTAATGGCATCTTTGAGACTATCAAGGTTAGTTAATAAAAACCAGCCAGCAGGCTCAACAACTCCACGATATTTGCGCTTGTAATATCCGGCGAGATTAAAATTGGCAAACCCTTTCTGTTTAGTTGCTTGAATCCCTGTCAAAAAAAACGAGATGCCAGGAGTTAATCCCAAAGATTGTAAGCGTTGGTGTGATTGGTTTTCTTGCCGAATATAAGTACCTTGTTTCTGACGCAATACAAAGTCAATGCCCTTGCTATGTAACCAATTTGCTAGTTTTATACTGTGGAATTCTCTATCTCCCAGTACCAGCATTTGATATCCCTTAAATAACTGCAATAGTGGACGAATTAATTTTTTCTGCTCTCCCAAATTGCTACATCCTTTTTTAGGTAACAATAGCCAGTACACAGGTATTGCTCTTTTTTGTTCTATTAAACTAATTACAAATACATTTTGTGAACGCCATTGTGTTCTATCAATCGCAAATATTAGCCGTTTCTCTCCTCTTTTCAGACTATTTTTCACCCATCGTTTGAGCAGGGGAAACCACAGATATGGAATCGACAACTGAGGTAGTAGTAAAAATCTTTGTATACTCCGCCTCCGACTTTCAAATTTTATCGGTTGTGGAAATACTGTTGCTAGTTTCTCAATTGTCACAGTTTTATGAAATTGCAATAGCATTAGTAAGATTTCTAGCATCTTGTACTGTGCGGGTGTCAGTACATTTTGAAAGCAGTTTTGGTAGAATTTAGGTAACATTATCATTTGATAGGTCTTGTTGAGAATACCTGACCTATCTTTTTTACCCCAAAACGGTCACGCTCCTCTATTTTCTTGGCTTCAGCCGCTTTGTCACCCCTTCAGCTATCACAGGCTAGACTCAACATAAAATTTAGATATTTCTCCTGATGAAATTAAGTCAAAATTACTTCAGTAGGGAAATCCGAACAGCTATTGGGGGAAAATCAGGCTGTAAAACAGAGCAATAACACTCACTCTACCTTTAAGATCCTCAATGAGAATCTTTTATCTAACCATAAGTTATGCTAGAGCAAGGCACTATCAGTATTCATACTGAGAACATTTTCCCAATTATCAAAAAGTCTCTCTACTCAGACCATCAAATCTTCCTGCGGGAATTAGTCTCTAATGCTGTAGACGCTATTCAAAAGCTAAAAATGGTATCCCGCGCTGGAGAATATAATGGTGATGTAGGCGAACCAGAAATTCAACTGGCCATTGATAAAGATAAAAAGACTCTTTCCATTACCGATAACGGTATAGGGATGACAGCGGAGGAAGTAAAAAAATATATTAACCAGGTTGCTTTTTCCAGCGCGGAAGAATTTATCCACAAGTATCAAGGAAAAGCAGACCAACCAATTATTGGTCATTTTGGATTGGGTTTCTACTCTTCCTTTATGGTGGCGCAAAAAGTAGAAATTGATACCCTATCCTATAAAGAAGGTTCACAAGCAATTCACTGGACTTGTGATGGTTCGCCAGAATTTATCCTAGATGAGTCTTCCCGCACTACTCGCGGTACAACTATCACACTCACCCTGATGACAGATGAGGAGGAGTATTTAGAGTCTGCACGAATCCAAAATCTTGTCAAAACCTACTGTGATTTTATGCCAGTACCCATCAAGCTTGATGGTGAAGTATTAAACAGACAAAAAGCTCCTTGGCGAGAGTCTCCCAGTAGTTTAACCAAAGAAGATTATTTAGAGTTTTATCGCTATCTCTATCCTTTCCAAGAAGAACCGTTACTGTGGGTGCATCTGAATACAGATTATCCCTTTATTATCAACGGAATTCTGTATTTCCCCAAAATGCGCCCAGATGTGGATGTAACTAAAGGGCAAATCAAATTATTCTGCAATCAAGTGTTCGTGAGCGACAACTGTGAAGAAATTATGCCGCAGTTCCTAATGCCGATGCGCGGTGTAATTGATAGTAGCGATATTCCTTTGAACGTTTCGCGCAGCGCTTTACAAGGCGATCGCACCGTCCGCAAAATCGGCGATTATATAGCTAAGAAAGTAGGCGATCGCCTTAAAGAGCTTTACCGAGATGACCGTGAGCAGTACATTAATGCTTGGAAGGATCTCGGCACTTTCGTCAAATTTGGCGCTCTCAACGACGAAAAGTTCAAAAAACAAGTCGAAGACATTATTGTCTTCCGCACCACTGCCAACTTTGCCCAAAAAGCGGCTGAAACTCCCGCAGTTGAAGTACAATCCTCAGAAGGTGATGCTTGGCAAGATGTCACTCCAGCAACATTTAGTAGCGCTCCCTACACAACTATCAAAGAATATTTAGAACGCAATAAAGAACGCCACGAAAACCGCGTTTTCTACAGTACAGATGAATCCAGCCAAGCCACATACATAGAATTACACAAAAATCAAGGCTTGGAAGTTGTGTTTATGGACTCCTTCATTGACACCCACTTCATCAACTTCTTAGAACGAGAATATAACGATGTCAAATTTACCCGCGTAGACTCTGACTTAGATAATACCCTCTTAGATCAAGACAAATCAGGCGAAATTGTTGACCCCAAAACCAACAAAACTAAGAGCGAAGTTATTAAAGAGCTATTTGAAAAAGCTCTTAACAAACCCAAAGTTAACATTCGCACCGAAGTCTTAAAATCCGATGACCCCCAAGGGACACCCCCAGCAATGGTGCTGTTACCAGAAATTCTCCGCCGCCTGCGAGAAATGAATGCCATGATGCAGCAGCAAAATGCAGAATTTCCTGAAGACCACATTTTGCTAGTAAATACTGCCCATCCCCTAATTCAAAATCTGGCAAATCTCAACCAAGGTAGTATTATTCAAGACGGAGCAGAATCACCCACCGGCCAGCTAGTGAACTTGATTTGTCAACATGTTTATGATTTGGCGCTGATGTCTCAAAAAGGATTTGACGCGGAAGGAATGAAATCTTTCGTTGAGCGCTCAAATGACGTACTCACCAAGCTGACAGAACAAGCCAGTAAGTAGTGCTAAACAATCCGTTCAGGACTCACGCATGAAAACGAAAAATCATTGGTTTGGATAAAGGTTAGAGGTTTTTAAAATCGCTATATCCCAAAACAAGTTGTATTGTTACGTAAGTCCTGCTCTTAACTATCGCTGTTCTGTTTGCGAAGCCCTAAAATAGAAAGGTTGTATTTCAGTCAAATCCTATGTCTCGTCGCTGCGAACTAACTGGTAAGAAGGCAAATAACGCTTTTGCAATTTCTCACTCTCATCGCCGTACAAAACGTCTTCAACAGGCCAACCTCCAAAATAAGCGCGTTTGGTGGCAAGGTGGAAATCGCTGGGTAAAACTTAAGCTATCTACCAAAGCCATCAAAACCTTGGAAATCAAAGGTTTAGAAGCAATGGCTAAAGAAGCAGGTATTAACCTGAACCATTACTAAACCATCCAGCAAAGTGAATTCAACGAGATGGTATTTATGTACAAGATGTGCATAAATACCTAATTTTGGATTAATCATCCTCATCTTTTGAAATAGTCAAAATGAGGCAGTGAGATTCATTAAACTTTTCTTCAAGCAAAGTACCAACAGCTAATGAATTCGGAATATTGACGCTATGAACCTCCCTAAAATAGGGAGGTTTTTAATTAATTCATGTTTTTTATATTCAATTGATATTTTTTATTCTAAAGTTGGGTAGCCTAAGCTTATCTTCCCAAATACATCTTCATAAAGTTGTATTCCATTGGAATACATATCTTTAAAGTTAATATGAAGTCTCAGTGTTTTATCCCATATCAGCAGCAAATTCATTTAATTGAAAAAATCAGTAGTTTCCGGAAAATCTAAAAAGTTTAGTAATGATATAACTTAAACATCATTGTCTGGTGTTTTACTGTGTTGAAGAACTAGTTCAATAGCATCAAGAAAAATTAGCATCAATAGAAAACTTGAGCCTGGAGAATTATTCAACAGGTAAGCTTTACAATTGCCAAAAATAAATTAGCATCAAATCACTTGACAGGAAAGCAGTTATGTCTTTAAAACGCCAGCTAGTCAAGATAATCAAAATCATCTCCAAAAAAATTAGTAAGTACTCTTTATTTGCAATTAAAAGGCAAGTTAATTGGCTGCTACGAACTTTATTTCTCAGCAAGAGAAGAAGAGATTCTGTAAATGCTGGTTTTGTATTGCCAACAGTGGCTATGGTTGCACTGGTGGTTGTTTTATTGACTACCGCCATTTTATTTCGTTCATTTGAACGTTCTAAAAATGCCACTAACGTGCGAGTCAATGAGGCTGTTCTTAACGCTTCTATGCCAGCAGTTGACCGCGCAACATCAAAATTAGAACAGTTATTAAATGACCCTTCACTACCACGCTCAACTCCTACAGATGTAGCATTATATGATGTTATTAAAAGTAATAGTAGATATGACTTTGGTGATGAAACTCGTTTGAAATTGGCTACGGAGTTGAATGGAACAACAGGTATTCAAACCAGTTCAACTCTGGAAAATAACGAAACTTTAACTACTGCCTGGAAATTTCCTATTGATACAGACAATAATGGAAAATTTGATAGCTTTACTATTTATTCTATTTATTTTCGTAGCCCGCCACGTAATACAAGCAACTTATTTAATAGAGCCAGAAAAGCCTTAGATGCTAGAACGCCACCTATGGATAAAAGCCAGGTAGGTGGAGCCTGTGCAGATGCTATTGGTACAAGTGCCAGCTTAGTGGGTGATGCTAGTTGGTACAAATCAGGAGGAAATTTAGCTAAAAGCTTTTTTGTTTACACGGTTAATGTGCCTATTGATAGTCTGGGCAGCCTTGACGCAACAAAATATGAAAAGGGAAATCGTGGCTTCTCGGCATTAGAGTATCAACAAGACCGAGAGCGTATTCCTGTTAATAATAAAGCAGTCTGGTTTGAGAATGACCTAGAAATTTCTCCTGGTTCTGATTTACTTTTGAATGGTTCCGTTCACACCAACGGTAATTTATTAGCTGGGGGACAATTCAGTGGTGTAGATATTGCTTTCCGTCAAGTCAGTAGTAAAAACTCCTGTTACTATGAACCTGACAATGCCAAAATTACAATTGGTGGAAATTTAGGAACAGGAAACGTTTCACAAACCACTAATAAAGAACCAATAAGTGTTCATTTATTTCGGGGTTATAAAACAAACCCTTGGACTGGAGATCAGTCTAGTCCAGCAGTCAAAATCAAAATTGCTGGTAGTACTAACCATAAATCAACAACAGAGAATGGTGGACAAAGGTTAGGACATAATGATGCGGCTTATAACCAGCGCATCACTTTAATGAAAGAAACTGCTCTTGGTCTTTGTACAACTTGTGCAGCACAAACCACAGTGGCAGCTTTAAAAACAGCGGTTCAAGGTGTTGCTCGGTATCCCCAGGAAGTTAAAACTAATGTTGTCACTAGAATTGATCAAAGTACTGGTTTAGATGTGGCCAGTGCTAAAGGCATTTTGGGTGATGAAATCGAGTTGTACTTGAGAAACCGTACTCGCCGTGTTCCTTTTGCAGAAGTTAGCAGTGCCATACCAAGTTCTACACAAGCACTTGGTACTTATACAGCCAGTAACGTTTTTCCTGGTACTACAGAAATTGAAGTACCTGCGGCTTGGAGAGAAATAACTACTGCTAATACAGGGTTAACTCTCAGCCTTGATAAATTACCAGCCACGGAACCAGAACAACAAAAAGACGAGGGTAAAGAAAACTATTCAGGCGATCGCGTCTTTATTGGCAATAACCTGCCAGCATACTGGAAAAATAGTAGTGGTCAATATGTTACAGGTCAAGCTCGTCAGCCTGTAGATGGCGGTACAACTAAGTGGGATAACCCCAACACTATAGCCCGTACTCGTGCTTCGCAAGTACAACCGCAGCTGAATTTGGGTGTAACAGACCGTAATGACTTCTGGGAACAAAAAGCTGTTGAAGATAACTCAGCCAATCCTTTATCTAATGTTGGTGGTTTGCGAGTTATTACAGGCGCAGGTATTTATGTTGATGATGATGGTGTTGTTGCTTCTGGTACAGGTTCTTTTACCCGTAGCACCAACTCATTTTTGTCAAATCCCACGCTAGATGCAAATTTTGTTGGTAGTGGTGGAGGTAAAATGCCTACTCCTGCGGGGTTTAAAGATGCAGGAGTAGCACAGACTAATATATTAGTCTGGCCTGATACTATGCCCATGACAGGAGCGCCAGGAGAAACCAGAAAAGGCGACTTACTCATGAGGGCCACGGCAGTTTACCACTTTAAAGACAATGCTGGTACTGCCCAAACTCCGATAGCTTGTGTGAGTAGCTACTTTGATCCAACAAATAATATTACTGCTCAAAACCTATCAACTTTAACTGCAACCTGGAAATATCCTTCGCCTGCGGATCAAACTACAACTGCTGGTAAGTCTAATAACGGTATTGTTTATGCTTTTCCTGGCAGAACTATTAGTAGTGCCAATCTAACAATACTCAAACGACAAGCAAGATTAGTTTTTCCTAATGGACGCATTGCCAACGAACCTTTGCGAAAGGCAATGGAAAAATATACAAGTAATAGTAATGCCTTTACTAATTTCACAATGGAAGATTATTCCGCTGTTGATACTGCTTTGTGTGCGCTTTCCATTCGCAGTGGTGCAACACCAGCCACAGGTGCTAACCTCAAAGTCCCTCATGGCGCAATTAGAGAAGCAGCTTTTTTAGATGCCAGAGAAGTGAAGGCTCTACAAAATCGCACTGACTATCAAACTGGTACCCAAGGCGAATACAATTTAGATTTAGAACAACGTCAACCATTAGAGGTTCGTGTTACTGAAATTAACTTAGGTCGGCTGGCAAATACAACCATTGCTACAACTGAGTATTTATTGCCCAAGAGTGGCATTATTTACGCTACTCGTGATGACTCTCTCCCTGATTTAAGTTACAAAACCATTGACTCAACTGCTTCAGTAGATAAAGCACTTTTATTTAGTCAAACTGACTTCAAGCTCGATCCCACCCGTCGTCCCAATGGTATTCGACTCTTTAATGGCAGCAACTTAGCACGAAACGGAACCAATAGCACAACTTACGATCCTTCAGAAAAGGGCTTAATTTTAGTCAGTAATACACCAGTTTACGTTAAAGGTAATTTCAACCTGCATCAAAAGCCTGATTTGACTGCGGTTGAAGAGTTTTCTGACTATAGCGAAACCAACTCTAGCCAATTCTACAACCGAGCAACATTCAATACCCATTTTGCTTGCCGCCCAGGAAGAGGTGCATGTCCTAATAGTGCTGGTGATGGTGATGTGTGGCGACCATCAACTATCTTGGCTGATTCTCTTACTCTGTTATCTGGAGATTTCCTCGATGGTTTCCGCAATCACGGTGATTACGACATCAGAGATAATGCCAGCAGTGTCCCAGATACACAGTTAGTTAACAATTTTGTGACTAGCGCTAACTGGGCAAGTTCTACCGGATATCCAAGCAGTAGTTTTAAAACTTCTTACCTTGCCAACGGTGTCACACCAGTTCAGCGCCGCACAGACTTTAACGAGTATCTCATGGAGGTTTGTGTCAAAGTACCAGCAACAACCTGCGGAGATGGAGACTGGTATATTAAACCTGGTACTACTGGTGCATTAAAAGTATCAGATATAGCTTTTAATACTGCTCTCGACATTACAAACACACATCAGGCTGGTACAACTGCCCAACCCGCTGCTTCACAATACCAAAGCTACGCTCGTAGAGTCGCTTTCGTCAGAAACAGCAGTAATCAGCTACTAGATGATGCTGGTGCTGTAATTACTGATGCCACAGCAGCTAGTACAAAACTACCAGTACCAATAGGCATTGATAGTAGTGGAAAAGTCCAAAAGTACCCCTACAGTACTTTTAACACTAGTAAACCGCGCTCAGTCACTAATAAATCAGCCTTATGGTTTAAAACAACCCGCATTGTTACTCCTTTTGTTCCTACAGGTAATGATTCTTATGCAGTCAATCAACCACTATTTTTAAGATCACGGCCATTTGGGACTCAACAACCTCCTCTTGTACCAGTGCTACAACTTTACAGTCCATTAGGTGTCCCCAGTAATAACCTTGATCAGGGATTCAAAACACCTGGTCTCCAAGAAGAATGGGTACAGAAAGTCAACAGTAACAATACTTTCAATTCTAGTTTTGTCTCTGGTAATAGCCCTAGCCGCCCAGAAGAAGAATCCGCAGGTTTACAGAATTTTGTTCGCTTTCTGGAGTATTGGGGTGAGGGTAGTAATCAGTTTGCAGCCAAGATTAGGGGTAGTTTTATTCAATTTAAACGCAGCAGTTATGCTACTGCACCTTTTGCCAGTATCACAGCAGCTGACGCAGCAGCGAGTGGTAGTGCAACTAATAACCGCAGTTTCTTTGATTTCCCCTACATGGTTTATTGGACTAACAAAGGAACTCCAGAAGGTACCACAGCGTACTACACACCACCAACTAGAGACTGGGGTTTTGATGTAGCGTTGTTATCTCAATTGCCAGACTTATTTGCTCAAAGATTTACCGTGCCACAAGCAGGGCCACCAGCAGAATATTTCCGCGAAGTTGGTAGGGATGATGACTGGGTAAAAACTTTGCTGTGTGCGGCTCAAGGTTCAAGTTATGCAGTTCCAGCTAGTTATCGTCCTTCTTGTCCAAGTACTCCTTATCCTTAAAAATGCTGCTTGCAAGTAGAGTGAATCATCATGATGAGACGTAAGCAATTCATTCAACAAATAACAGTGGCAAACATCGCAAAAAAAGTAAAATCTGCTGAATCTGGTGAAGATGGTTTCACAATTATTGAGTCTTTAATAGCCTTGTTGATTGTTGCTATTTTAATGACTGCGATCGCACCTGCACTGGTCATATCATTTGCTACTCGTGTTCAAGCAAGACGTGTTGAACTAGCCAGCCAATCAGCCAGAGCCTACATTGATGGGATTAAGGCTGGCTCAATTAATGTTCCTAACCAAGTAGTTTTGTTGAATGAAGTTAATTCAACTAACAAGACTTTTAACTCACAACGGGGTACATTCTCTGGAGTAGCAGCGCCTAGTTCAACTTGGACTGCCTGCACCAGTCCTACAAATGGCTACTGTCAAAATGGCTCCGCTCCAACTACAACCACAACTAGTTTGTACTGCATAGATCGAGATGGGGGTGGTTGTACGAGTACTAGTACTAGGGATTTTGTCATTCAAGCCTTTCGGAGTACCACAGCTACTACTCTTAGTGTTGCCAATGATGATGCTACCAAAGGATACCTCTTAGGCGTGCGGGTTTACAGGGCAGATGCCTTTACTGGTACTGGTAGCTTAAAAACAATGAAAGCCAATAATTCCAAAGCGAGAACTTTTACTGGTGGTTTAGGCGATCGTCAAACACCATTAATTGAAATTGTGACAGAAGTTGCATCTCAGCAAACAAAATTTGACGATTATTGCTCTCGTTTTGGAGGTTGTCAGTAAATCAGCTATGAATAACGGCTTAATCATTCAGGAGAAAACTGCCAAATGAAAAATTTCCTCAGATTTCTTCTCAAAATTCAGCTGCAAAAATCTCAGCATTTGCAGTCACAAAAAGGTTTTACACTAGTTGAGTTATTGGTAGCCTTGATTCTGGCATTTCTTGTCATCACACCTTTGCTGGGATTCATGATTGATGTGATGAATACAGACCGCAAAGAGCAGGCAAAATCTACCTCAGAACAAGAAGTACAGGCAGCATTAGCATATATTGCCCAAGACATGGAACAAGCAGTATATATCTATGATGCTGATGGAATATATGGGAAAACCACAACAGTCAACGGAGAAACCATAACGATAAATGGAATTTTAGGACAATTACCCAGTGGAACAGCTTCAAACCCCGATAAAGTACCTGTACTTGTTTTTTGGAAGCGCTACTTTTTAAATAGAGACCAAACTGTCCAAATTTCTAGCACTAGTACTGGTAGAGCAGCTTGCTTATATAAGCTTCCTGATAATACTACTTGTAATGAACAAGATTATATGCTGTATTCTTTAGTAGCTTATTACCTAGTTAAAGATAATAGTGCTACCTGGAATTCTACTACTACCCGTATTGAGAGGTGGGAAATTCGGGATGGAATTCGGGATGTTACTGGTTCTTTCAGTCGTTCAGAGACTATCAATAGTACTACAAAAACCGTGAAATATCGGTTGTTACCAAGCACTGGTTTTATGCCATTTGATCTCTCTTTAGAAGGAGACTTAAAGAGAAAGTTAGGTAACTGGAGAAAACATTCAGCCAGTTACGATTTAAACGTTAATAAGTTAACTACGTTAGTTGATTATATTGACCAAAGTACAAGCGGAACACCAACTCTAGCAGTTTGTAATACAGCAGCAGGTGAGCAACAAGTTCCAGACTATACAAAAACTAGCGTTCCTACAACCTTTAGAACAGGAAGTTTCTATGCTTGCGTAAATTCGGGTAAGTACATAGCAAGAGTATATATGAGAGGTAATGCTCTAGCCCGAATTCAAACTGGCGCTCAATATAGTTCTCAGCAATCTGCTTATTTTCCAACTGCAAATATTCAGATTAAAGGTCGTGGCTTCCTTGGTATTGAGTAAACTGGAGCATAATTATGAAAAAATTAATAGTTTGTAAATCAGGACAAAAGTCTGCAAAAAGTAGAGTTATTGACTCTTCCAAACAATTGAGAATCACTAAGCATTGCGCTTATAAATATAGTTCTCAAGCAAATGCTGGATTTTCTTTAGTAGAAGTCATAGCAGTAACTCTTATGGTTGGTATTTTAGCGACGATCGCCATCCCATCTTGGAATGCTTTTATTAACAGACAAAGAGTAGGTAAGGCTAATGATGCTGTTTTAGCAGTGTTACAAAAAGCACAACAAGAAGCTAAAAATAAAAAACTCAAATATAGTGTCAGTTTGAAAAACAGTAATAACCTACCAGAACTAGCCTTTCACCCTGATTCTGACACTCCTGACTTTTCTAAAGATAAAACCTTCAGTGATTTAGGCTTAAAAACAGGGCAAATATCGATAGGAAGTAATCTGAATAATCCAAATCAGGGTACTAGTACTGTGAGCGCAATTACTACAACAGTTAAAGAAATTACATTTGATAACAATGGTACTTTACCTGTAGACGCTACAGTACCCATCAAAATAGTAGTTGCATCTAGCCCTAGCAACATAACACAGACTAATGGACTAAAACGATGCGTGATTATAGAAACACTTCTTGGTGGAATCCGCAGCGCTAGGGATAGTGCTTGTAATTAAATCAAAACCTATACGAAAGAAAATGTCTATTGAATTTACTGTGGCGATACCCACTTATAATGGAGCCAACCGTTTGCCGGAGTTGTTGGAGAAACTATACAACCAGGTTAATACAGAAAACTTTCAATGGGAAATTATTGTTGTCGATAATAATAGCACCGACAATACAGCAAAAATTGTCCAAAACTATCAAGAAATTTGGCAAAAATCTCATTCTTTAAGATATTGTTTTGAATCGAAACAGGGTGCTGCTTTCGCCAGGAAACTTGCTGTTCAAGAAGCTAAAGGTAAATTCATCGGTTTTTTAGATGATGATAACTATCCCAATTTGAATTGGGTAGCTACAGCGTATAGTTTTGGTAACAATTATCCAAATGCTGGGGCTTATGCTAGTCAAATACATCCTTTATGGGAAATAGAACCACCAGAAAATTTTCAGCGTATTGCTGCTTTTCTAGCAATTACAGAACGAGGTAATTTACCTTTACTATATGAACCCGCAAAAAAATTGCTTCCACCATCAGCAGGGCTTGTTGTCCGGCGACAAGCTTGGTTAGAAAGTGTCCCGAATAATTTTATTTTGACTGGGAGAACTTCTGAAAGTATGGTAACAGGTGAAGATTTAGAAATGTTAGCTTATCTGCAAAAATTTGGCTGGGAGATTTGGTATAACCCAGAAATGGAAATTTACCACAAAATCAGCGCTTCTCGATTAACAAGAGATTATTTAATTCCTTTCTTTCGAGGGATTGGATTTAGTCGTTGTGTTACACGAATGATTAATGTTAAACCCTGGGCAAGGCCAGTGGCATTATTAGCTTATATGTTAAACGATATCCGAAAAATCATATTGCATTTACTTAAATACCAAACAAAAATCAAAACTGATTTGGTAACAGCTTGTGAAATGCAACTATTTTTAAGCAGCCTTATCAGTCCTTTTTATCTTTGGAAGAAAGGCTATTTTAATAAATAAGCTAAGTAGAAAAAAAAGAATAAAATTGCCTGCTTCGCTCGCTAACTTTTTGGGTGCATGAAATTTTGAATAAGAATATAGTGCATTTTTTATTTATATCTCATACTAAAAATTACAAGTGCGAATCTATTAGTGGATTTACACTACCAGAAATATTAGTAACTGTTATCATTATTGGTTTATTAGTTGCTGTGGCAATACCACAGTGGTTGACTTTTATTGATATTCAGCGTCTTAATGCCGCTCAAGATGAAATTTATCGGGCTATGCGGCAAGCTCAAAGTCAAGCTGCTAAAGAAAAATCAAATTGGCAAGCTAGTTTTAGTCAACAAAATGGAATTGTCAAATGGGCAGTTCATCCTTCTAATGTAAATTCCTCGGAAACTAACTGGAATAATTTAGATAGGAACGTGCAACTGTATGAAACTGAGACAACTTTGCAACAGTCTAACGGAATAAGTCAAGTTCAGTTTGATCACCGAGGTCATGTTAAAGTACTGGGGCAGATAACGCTATCTAGTAAATATGCTGTAAAAGTTAAGCGTTGTGTGTATGTTTCTACACTATTAGGGGCAATGCGTAAAGGTACGGAACATTCTACAGTTAACGACAGTGGTAAATATTGCTATTAAGATATTTTAGTCGATAAAAATTAAGGTTATTGCGTGCTGAAATTATCAAAAGTTCAAAAACAGCACTTAATTATTTTTACGCGTTATCCAGAAGCAGGAAAGACTAAAACTCGCCTAATACCAGCTTTGGGTAGTGTTGGTGCTGCTAATCTGCAACAGCAAATGACTGAATACACTTTGTTACAAGCCCAGGAATTACAAAAAGCTATTGGTATTTCTGTAGAAGTGCGATTTACTGGTGGGAATTTGCAATTAATGCAAGATTGGTTAGGTTGGGAACTACTTTATGAATCACAAGGCGAAGGTGATTTAGGTTCACGGATGGAGCGATCGCTGTTTGATGCTTTCCAAAAGAGTGCGGAATATGGGATTATCATTGGCACCGATTGCCCTGGACTGACTTCCCAAATTTTGGCAACAGCTTTCCAAGAATTACAAACTGTTGACTTGGTACTTGGGCCAGCTATTGATGGAGGTTATTACTTAATTGGTGTGCGTCGCTTCATCCCAGAATTATTCGCTAACATCGATTGGGGAACTTCTCAGGTATTACAACAAACTGTTGCTATTGCCGAAAAACTTGGTGTCTCGCATACCTACTTACCTGCATTGGGTGATGTTGACCGACCAGAGGATCTGTTCATTTGGGAGAAAATTGTTCAGCAGTCAGACTGGCTGAGAGATTCATAGATTGCTGAAAATAAACGTTGTTTTTTTACTCATATCAGCCAATCTCGTATCTTCAAACACCAAGTATTTTCTGAAGACACACAGGTTAACTAGTGCTACCGTGGTGTAGTTTCAAACCTACAGGTAATAACTAGTATTACATTTGCCTTTTCTATATAAGAAATAGTTTTATTGAACAGGCAGAGTTACAGGAACAATATTCCAGTAACTTTAAATAGGACAATCACGCTGATTCACTATAAGTTTGGAGAATATGACTAATCGTTTTACTTCCGGGAACGCAGCCCTCGGCCTCAAAGTAATTGGGGCAGTTTTAATTTTGTCCTTTTTGCTGGACTTTTTAATTTTATTGCTACCCTTTCAACCAACCGATCGCGGCTGGCAAATTAATTTAGCAACAGCCCTAGTTGACCGAGGTATTGTGCCTATGGTGGGTTTAGGTTCCCTGTTGATTGGCTATTGGATTGATGGTGCTAGTGAAGGTGGCTCTAAAGGTATCGACTTAAGATTCCCAGCTTTTATACTATCTAGTGTTCTGGGGTTAATCTTCTTGTTGATTTTCCCATTACACCTGAATAATGTAAATCAAGCCAAAACCCAAACAATCACTCAAATTACTCAAGAAGCAGATCAGGCAGAAAAACAACTAGACACCCAGTTAAATCAATTTCAGGCGCAACTCAATACAGATCAAGGGAAAGCTCAATTAGAACAACTCCGCGCTCAAGCCAGAGCGCAGTTCGCTGATTTGCTAAAAGACGAGCAAAAATATAAACAAGCGCTGGCAAATCCTCAATTGCCGCAATCACAGAAAGACTTACTCCAGAAGTTTAAAGCTAATCCTCAAGAACTGGACAAATTTATTGCCCAACAAACCGATCCTCAAGGACTGGCAAATCAAAGAAAAGCGCAAATTCGTCAGCGTAAGGAAGATGCGGAAAAACAAGCAAGAGACAACGCTTGGAAATCTGGCTTGCGGATTAGCATGAGCAGTCTGTTGTTGTCTATTGGGTACATTATTATCGGCTGGACAGGATTAAGAAGTGGTGGCGCTTTACAAACTGGTGGACGTAAAGCTGCTGCAAGGTAAAGCAAGGATGAAGTTTGAAGGCTGAAGGATGAAATTTCCTACTTCACACTTCATACTTCATGCTTTTTAGTAATTAACAGTTAGTAAAATCGCTATAAAATCTGCACATGTTCTCAATTTACATACTGACATATAACGAAGAACTAGATATTGCACCTTGTATCGAGTCGGCAATGCTATCCGATGACATTATAGTTGTGGACTCGTGCAGTAGCGATCGCACTGTGGAAATCGCTAGTCGCTATCCCATTCGCGTTGTCCAGCACGCCTTTGAAAGCCACGGTCGTCAACGCACTTGGATGCTAGAGTCTATACCTCCAAAATACGAGTGGGTTTATATTCTGGAAGCTGACGAGCGTATGACACCAGAACTATTCGCTGAATGCACTCAAGCGATGCAAAATCCAAACTACATTGGTTACTACGTCGCCGAACGAGTGATGTTCATGAATCGTTGGATTCGCTATAGCACCCAATATCCCCGTTATCAAATGCGTCTTTTCCGCCACGGTAAAGTCTGGTTTACAGACTACGGTCACACAGAACGGGAAGTTTGCGAAGGTGCTACTAGCTTTTTAAAGGAAACTTACCCACATTACACTTGTGGTAAAGGTTTGAGTCGTTGGATTGAAAAACACAATCGTTATTCTACAGATGAAGCTCAAGAGACACTACATCAACTAGAAAATGGCAAAGTTGAATGGCGCGATTTATTTTTTGGCAAAACTGAAGTAGAAAGACGGCGTGCTTTAAAAGACTTATCTTTGCGTTTACCAGCTAGACCTTTTTTACGCTTTTTATATATGTATTTTCTTTTAGGTGGCTGCTTAGACGGTCGAGCTGGAATGGCTTGGTGTACATTACAGGCTTTTTATGAATACTTAATTTTACTGAAAGTTTGGGAAATGAGATATCTACCTACACCTACCTTAGAAGAAACATTATCTCACAGTGAGAATAGTAAAGTTGTCGCTACACAAATTGCTGGAGAAGGATAAAAAACCAGGATTTATCCTCGAAGGTTAGTTGGCAAGATTAGGTGTAAAGTATTCAAAACCCTTACACCTAATCTTGCCAAACTTTTGATAGTTCTCAGCTAGTAATTTTATTAAAATTTATAACAAAAGTTTTTCAGAAAAATATCCTTGACTCCCTGGTTAGTTCTAAACTAGTTAAAAGCACGTTTTTATTTGTTATACCTAGCTTTCGGAATCATCGGCAGATTTTGGTTTGGCGCGGTAGGATCAGTAATAATTAAAATATTTGCAACAATCATTTACAAGCTGTACAAAGAAAAGTAACATCCTCGCAGATGGAAAAACTTCAGTAGTTAGGAGTATATTTTAATACATATATCTAACTAGCGAAAAATAAATTCTTTTTTTGTAGTCACAGCCTATTATCAAAGTAACAGGCATTTAGCGATCGCTTTCTCAAATGTAATCCGGTCAAAAATGTCGTCAGTAAAGGCTTCCCAAGCTGATCATCTGCTGGTATTAATTCCTATCATCAGAGTTTTACTAGCCTAAAAAAGGAGAACCGAAGTTTGGTAATCGATCGCCTCAAGCAGGATTTTAAAAATGACCTGATAGCTGGATTGTTAGTAGTTATCCCCCTAGCAACCACCATCTGGCTAACAATCACGATCGCCAATTGGGTAATCGACTTTCTTACCCAAGTTCCCAAACAACTCAATCCCTTTGATGGACTACACCCAATTTTAGTAAATATACTGAATTTAGCAGTGGGTTTAGCAGTACCGCTGTTAAGTATTTTGTTAATTGGGTTAATGGCTCGAAATATTGCTGGGCGTTGGTTACTGGATTTTGGTGAGCGAGTGTTACAGGCGATTCCTTTAGCGGGACAAGTATATAAAACCCTGAAGCAGCTTTTAGAAACTCTGCTCAAAGACTCTAATGGCAAGTTTCGCCGTGTAGTTTTACTAGAATATCCCAAACAGGGAATTTGGGCGATCGCTTTTGTCACAGGTACTATGGGTGCTGAAATCCAAGCCAAGATGTCCCGCCCAATGTTGAGTGTTTTCATCCCAACTACACCTAACCCCACCACAGGATGGTATGCCGTAGTTCCAGAGGAAGATGTTATTAACCTGTCAATGTCGATTGAAGATGCTTTTAAAGTAATCGTCTCTGGTGGGATTGTGGCACCGAATACTCCATTACCGCCCTTAGTTCTGGGTAAAGAACCAAATGTAGAAGTTGCAGCCAGAGAATTAAAGCGTTCAGTAATTTCCGTCGAGGAAATATAAAATTTATCCGGCAAAGGCACAAGTAAATAGATATTATGAATGTCTGGCTTTGTCTAAATTGATTAATTATTAACCTTAATTTTGTGCGTAGGCACACACTTCTATGCAAGACCGCAAACCTCAACAAATTGCTCGTGAACTGGCGCTGTTAAGTCTCAGCCAGCTACCAGTTAACCCCAAAAAATTAACCGAGGAACATCTGCCCAAATTGGTATTAGCCACTGTGCGAACCCTGAGAGCAGAAGTTCAAGATACTTTAGATAACGCTGCTGCTGAATTGCAACGCAGTAACGATCGCCTCTTAACCAGTCAAACTCGTGCTTCAGACATGAATACTGCACGGACTATGCTGCAAGAAGCGATTACTTACACCCAAACTGCCATTAACCAACTTGGTGCAGCAGTTGAGTTTCCAGAATTAATTCAACTCGCAAATCAAGATAGAGAAGTTGGCAGATATGCCATTCAAATTGTCAAAATAGTCAATGAACATCGTATCTTGATCGATGAACAAATATCCGCCGCTTTGGTAGATTGGCAAGTCAATCGCCTAGCTCAAATTGACCGCGATATTCTCCGCATCGCTGTAGCAGAAATGGGATTTTTAAACCTGCCTGACAGCGTGGCGATTAACGAAGCTGTGGTGTTAGCCAAACGCTACAGCGGAGATGAAGGTCATCGATTTATCAATGGAGTTCTGCGGCGATTCACCGAACAAAAAAAATTGTCCAGTGTTTTATCCTAACTGTGTAACCATTATGAATGCTAAGTTGTGAGTTGAAGGTGTGGAGAAGTCAGTTGCTTGCGGGGAAATTACCCCCTACCAGTAACCAGACATTGAGACGTGAGGATATCCCGGAGGTTTTCACCATAGGGAAGAGTAACAAATTCAATTAAACTCATAACTTACTAACTCATAACTCCTAACTTACATAACAACTCATACCGTTAGCGGCAATGGCTTTTAATTGGTTTCGTCGTCAATATAACGATTCTTCTGATACCCCTTCTGAAACCCAACAGGCGGAAAATACTCCAGCACCTGTAACCCAACCAGAGGCAACCGAAACATCCGATGCCAACCCAACAACTGCACCAGAATCGGCAGCAGATTTGTTGGCGTTTGCGAAAGCTGCTTATAAAAATATTCAGCAAAAACAACAATCGGAAACTGAAGAAACTGCCCCAACATCATCAGCAACACCGGAAACGGTAGCCGCAGTTACGGAAGAAGTAGTGACTCCTGTCCCAGAACCTGTGGCAATTATAGAAGCTCAACAACTAGAAGCAACTGTGGAGGAAGTACCTCTAACAGAGGCAGAAATTCCACTTAATGCTGAAGAACCGACATCTATAGAAACACAGCCAACCGAGACCGCTGCACTGTCTTTTTTAGAACGAGCAGCAGCAGAACGGCAAGCCAAGCAAGAGCGATTGATAGCCAGTGCCATTGAAGTCCCAGAGCCGGAATTGGCTCAACCAGCCACTGTTAGTGAAGCAACGGACACAGAAATACCAGATCTGCTATTTGATGAAGGATTTGTCTGGTCAGCGGAATTATTGGCAGCTCAAGGTAGACGAGCCGAAGACATTTCAATTGAAGAGATAACTTGGCTGAAAAAGTTACGGCAAGGATTAGACAAAACCCGACGTAGCATTCTCAATCAACTCAAAGCAATTGTCGGACAAGGGCCACTTAACCAAGCGGCGGTAACAGAAATTGAATCTGTACTTTTACAAGCCGATGTAGGCGTAGAAGCCACAGATTATATTATCAGTGCCTTACAGAAAAAACTGCGGGAAGAAGTTACGCCACCAGAAGAAGCGATCGCTTACTTAAAACAACTTCTGCGGGATATGTTAGATGAGCCAATTCGTAAATCAGACAAACCCAGCTTTGCCCCAGAAAAAGATAACTTGAATATTTGGTTAATTACTGGTGTCAATGGCGCGGGTAAAACCACAACTATCGGCAAAATTGCTCACCTAGCCCAAAAATCTGGCTATAGATGCTTGATTGGAGCCGCAGATACTTTCCGTGCAGCGGCTGTGGAACAGGTGAAAGTTTGGGGAACCAGAAGCGGCGTAGAAGTAATTGCCAACCCCGGTAAAAATACAGACCCCGCAGCCGTGGTATTTGATGCGATCGCCGCAGCCCAAGCCCGCGAGACAGAATTATTATTAGTTGATACTGCTGGGCGATTACAAAATAAAAAGAACTTAATGGATGAATTGAGCAAAGTGAGGCGGATTATCGACAAAAAAGCCCCGAATGCCAAAATCGAATCCTTATTGGTTTTAGATGCTACCCTTGGTCAAAATGGCTTGCGTCAAGCAGAAATATTTTCCCAAGCAGCCCAACTCAGTGGTGTAGTTTTAACTAAATTGGATGGTACAGCCAAGGGCGGTGTAGCGCTGGCTGTAGTGCAGCAGTTAGGTTTGCCCATTCGTTTTATTGGTGCAGGCGAAGGAATTGAAGACTTACGTCCATTTTCTAGCTACGAGTTTGTCGAGGCTCTATTGAGTGGCTAAAATCATAGCCTACACTGACAGCAGCGTGCAGTGTAGGTTTTTTTAACTAGGACAGAACTTAAACATGAGTTACGGAATCAAGAGCCATAGAGATGCAGAAGTTACAGATAGATGTTTTTCGTAACTCCTAAATAGGGTAAAACCCTGATAAACTAGGCTTTCCGCCTCTTACTAGTCAGTATATACCTCATACTAACGATAATTATTTACATTCACCTACTTGCGTGTAAAGATTGCACTCTTGGCAATAATCTTGTAAACCTAATTGATAATTGCTATAAATACTGGAAAAAATAAAAACTAAGACTAATTAGTTGGTGAATAGGCAAAGGCGTGTTATCCTCATAGCCCAAGCATGGTTATCGAACTTAGGAGCATATCTGAAGTGACTTTCCTTAAAAATTCATGAATATTCTCTGGAGATAAATTAGAAGTTATAAAATTGCCCAAAGGACAAAGAAAAATTCAAGTTTTAACTGAAAAATTTAAGTTACCGTTTAATTCCTTATCTGACTATTTATCCGAGACAATAAAAAATCGGAAAATTCGGAAAAATTAATTAGTTAATTAATTTTATGTTTCATGATGTATGATTTGCTAATTAAGTTCTCTGATCATGAAAAGCTTCCGCATAAAGGAGGTAATTACTGATTTATACTAATCAGCTTTTCCGTAAAAATACATGAAATTTCTGTATCTGTATTTAGTTAGAAATAAAATCAGCAAATGCCATACTTTTTTCTAGCTAGACCCTACGTCTTTCTACTCTTGCTAAATTGAGGCATCTTGTCTCAATATGATTTAGCAATATTTTGCCAAAGTAAAGTTATTAAGTAATCTACAATCAACTAATCTTAATTGGATAGTATCTGTGCCTGTGTCTCAAGTGCCTTTTCAACCTACTGATGGTAATAATAGTGCCGCGACCGATGTCACACCAGTCGTGGCACTGAAAGAACTTGTCGCCAGGTTGCACCGAGAACAAAATAAAATTCAAGATTTGCTGAGTTCTTTAGGATTTGCCCTCAGAAGCTTCAATAATTTGAATCAGTTTTTGGAACTGATTCCTTTAATGGCCACCAGAGTGACAGATGCCGATGGTAGTGCCTTATTTCTCTACAAACCTAACGGTCAAGTTAGATTAGAGCAACTACACTGGCAGGATAGTCGCCAGCGCAAAAATATCCGCAAAGCCTTAGAAACAGCCAGCAGTCAAATTACATTGCTGCCCAATAGTACCCCTCTAGCCAGTTCCACGGGTATCTTAGATGATCAGATGCACCGCTATTTGGGGCCAGATGTCCAAATATTTGGCACGGCAATTTTAGTTAAGCATACAGAACGAGGCTGGCTCTACGTCTTAAGCCGTGACCCAGAGTATAGTTGGACAGAAACCAGACAAAAGCTAGTACGGCTGGTTGCAGACCAAACAGCCGTAGCGATCGAAAATGATGAACTAGCGGTAGAACTGAGAAAAAAAGAACGCCTAGACCAAGAATTAGAAATTGGGGCAGAAATTCAACGAAGACTCTTACCTCGTCAATGCCCAAATATTCCTGGTGTATCCCTAGCAGCACGTTGTAAACCTGCTAATCGAGTGGGTGGCGATTATTACGACTTTATTCCGACCAATCATAATCAGTTGCAATTAATTAGCAGAGTCTCTCCCGAAACTAGCCGTTGGGGTTTTGTGATTGGAGATGTGATGGGGAAAGGTGTCCCCGCAGGCTTAATTATGACAATGATGCGGGGGATGCTGAGAGGCGAGGTGTTGCATGGCAATTCCCCATCAGGGATTTTGCAAAATTTGAATCGAGTCATGTATGCGGATTTGGAAAATTCCCACCGCTTTGTGACGCTATTTTATTCTGAGTACAATCCGACCTCTCGGATTTTGTCTTACAGTAACGCTGCACACAATCCTCCCTTGTGGTGGCACGCAGCGACAAAAACAGTTAGCCGTTTAGATACTCTAGGGATGCTGATTGGTTTGGATGCGAACAGCCAATATGAAGACGACCAGGCTCAATTAGAACCTGGAGATACAGTAATTTATTATACAGATGGCTTGACTGATGCGGCGGCCGCTAGTGGCGATCGCTTTGATGAAGAAAATTTTGTAGCAGCTTTTAGCGCCGCTTGTCGCTATTGCAACGGGCCAGAAGAAATTGTAGAGTACTTATTTGACCAAGTTCAGCAATTCATCGGTGCTGATAGGCAAAATACTGATGATATGACACTTGTGGTTTTGCAGATTGTTTAGTAAACAGTCATTGGTCATTTGTTATTAGTCCTTTGTGAAAAATTCACTGCTGATTTTATAGCCCAACACGGTTCAGTTAAAGCTAAGACTCTTTGTTAAAACCAAATTTCTTTAACGTAGACACGAAGCAGCTTCCCGCAGGGTACCACCAAGTACGCCAAAAACGCAGAGAGAAGAAAGAAATGCTTAACTGAAATGTATTGAGGTAAAACCAGTGCAATAATTTGATATTTGTCAGCATATGTAACTGAATCTCCCCTTGTGATGCCTTATCCGCTGCGCCCCAGTTGGTGGGACAATAAAAACGATACATAATGCTTAACTTTTGTTGCTTCCAACCCAAAGGAATTTTTAACAATGTGGAAACGAATTGCAATTATTTTTTTATTAATTTTGAGCTTCAGCTTGAGTGATCCTGATGTAGCTGCTGCGGCTGGATTTAAAAGCTATGTAGATACTGCTGATGGTTATCAATTTTCATATCCCAACGGCTGGCTACCTGTTAAAGTTGCAAACGGGCCTGATGTAGTTTTCCATGATTTGATCGAAATATCCGAAAATGTCTCAGTGGTGATTAGTCCTGTTTCCGAAGGTAAAACTTTAAAAGAACTGGGCGCTCCCACAGAAGTTGGGTATAAGCTGGGCAAAGCCGCCCTTGCACCTTCAGATTCTGGTCGGACAGCTGAATTAGTGGATGCACGAGAAAAAGAAGACGATGAAGGTAAAATCTACTACGTATTAGAGTATTTAGTAAAATTACCGAATAATCAAGAACGGCATAACATCGCTAGTGTTGCTGTTAGTCGTGGAAAATTGTTTACTTTCAACGCCTCAATTCCTGAAAAACGTTGGGCGAAGGTTAAACGGACTATGGAAAATGTTGTAGATTCTTTCACAGTTTATTAATTAAAAGGCAGTCCCGAAGACAAAAATCACAACTATGAATGAAGTAGAGACTAGATGCTAAAGATGAGTATTTTGACTCAGCACTTTTAAGTCAACAGGTAGAAGGGAAAAGCCAGTGTGTGACAATTGACTTTTGACCATTGACTAATGACAATGAACATTCCGCAATTTATACTCGCTTCAGCTTCTCCGGCCCGTCGTCGCTTGCTGCAAACTGTTGGCATTGAACCAATAGTTAAACCGAGTGATTTTGATGAGTCACAAATTCAACTTAGTGAACCTGCTGAGTTAGTGCAAGTTCTGGCTCAACGTAAAGCAGAAGCCATCGCACCCCAGTTTGCATCAGCCTTAATTATGGGTTGTGATTCAGTGTTGGCTATTGATGGTGAGATTTATGGTAAACCAGCAGATGCAGCAGAAGCGATCGCTCGTTGGCAATTAATGCAAGGTAATATTGGTGACTTATATACTGGTCATGTATTGATTGACTCATTACAAAACCGGACTTTAGTCAAGTGTCAGATGACAAAGGTTTACTTTGCCAAAATGAGCGATCGCGCCATCCAAGCTTATGTAGCCACAGGCGAACCCCTTAAATGCGCTGGTGCTTTCGCCTTAGAAGGTTTTGGTAGTTTATTTATTGAGCAAATTGTTGGTTGTCACAGCAATGTCATCGGTCTCAGCTTACCTTTGCTCAGGCAGATGTTGGCAGAACTAGGATACGAAGTCACTGATTTTTGGCAATAGTCTTAGTCAAATGACAAACCGAAAAAATTATTAACTGGTCATGTATCGATTTACTTTATAGTAAATAATACATTAATTAGCTTTTAGCTATATTTAAAACTAAACATTGCCAATGTTTAGCAAGGTTTGTGCATGTTTGCAAGTTGAGAATGCTTAAGTTTTTAACTGAGCAAGGAGTTTTTTAAATGTCACTTATCAAGCGTAGTTTAGCTGAATTCATAGGCACATTTTGGCTTGTTTTAGGCGGCTGTGGCAGTGCAGTTTTAGCCGCAGCTTATACAGCAGATGGTGCAAAAATTAGTGAAAGTACCTCTTTTCCATTAGGTATTGGATTAGTAGGTGTATCTCTAGCATTTGGGTTAACTGTCCTGACAGGGGCTTACGCACTCGGTCATATTTCTGGTGGCCATTTTAACCCGGCTGTTTCCTTTGGGCTTTGGGCAGGTAAGCGTTTTCCAGGGTCAGATTTATTAGCTTATATTGTCTCTCAAGTACTAGGCTCCATTCTAGCTGGAGGCGTTATATATTTGATTGCTAGTGGCAAAGCTGGATTTACCCTTACTGGCTCTAACCCACTGGCAACCAATGGCTTTGGTACTCATTCTCCTGGTGGTTACGGTCTGTTTGCTTGCTTCATCACGGAAGTTGTGATGACCTTTATGTTTTTGCTGATTATTCTAGGTGTCACTGATAGACGTGCGCCAAAAGGATTTGCACCCCTAACAATTGGTTTTGCACTTACCTTAATTCACCTAATCAGCATTCCTGTTACTAATACTTCTGTAAATCCGGCTCGCAGTACCGGAGTTGCTATATTTGCTGGTGTAGAACTTTTTTCGCAAGTATGGCTATTTTGGTTAGCACCTATCTTGGGCGCAATTTTGGCAGGATGGTTATACCTAGCAGTCTTTAGTGAATCAACTGTGGAAGAACGACAAAATATTGAAGAGCTAGTTTAGTTGTGTTTCTTCCTCTAAAGAATCTGAGTTTAACTGAAAGCATTCCAGGAAGAGATTAGTATTCGGCGTTAAGCTAAAACTTTTGCTTAATTAGCGATCGCTCTCACTCCACCATGAGATTAAGTATTAAGACTGTCAAGAGGAGCCAGCACTAAAGTGCTGGCTCCTCTTGAATTTTACCAATCATCATTGAGATTATTGTCAGAAAACAATACTTATTACAGCCATTGCTGTTAAAAATTCATAATCGTCTCATAAATTTACATAACTAAGCGTAACAGTTTGCTTTGCTTAATGTTGCGCGATAGAACGAAAGTGACGCGACAGGCTGTAGACTGGCTTTAGATAGCATTTCTAACGAGAGTATGTCATTTACTTCTACTCACTCACTCCGCGAACAACAACATCCCCTCATCCATCAGTTAGCCGATGGTATTGAGGCAGTTTGGCATAGACATTTACAACTATCGCCTTATCATTTACCCGCGGAGTTGGGATATGTGGAAGGTAGACTGGAAGGTGAAAAACTGATAATTGAAAACCGCTGCTATCAATCACCACAGTTTCGCAAAATGCACTTGGAACTGGCAAAGGTGGGAAATATGCTGGATATTCTGCACTGCGTGATGTTTCCGCGCCCAGAATATGACCTACCGATGTTTGGATGTGATTTAGTTGGCGGCAGAGGACAAATTAGTGCAGCGATCGCTGATCTATCTCCTGTCCACTTAGACCGCACTTTGCCAGCATCCTATACAAATCAACTTGCAGCACTCCCAGCCCTGGACTTTTCCCAACCCAGAGAATTACCAGAATGGGGTCATATCTTCTCCGAGTTTTGTATCTTTGTGCGTCCTAGTTCCCCAGAAGAAGAAGCGATCTTTCTGGCACGCGTGCAAGACTTTTTAGAAGTTCATTGTACCCAAGCGATCGCCGCTAGTCCTGTTTCCCCCGAACAAAGCCAGCAAATTCTCGCCGGACAACAAAACTACTGCACCAAGCAGCAGCAAAACGACAAAACCCGCCGCGTCCTCGAAAAAGCCTTTGGTCAAGAATGGGCAGATAATTATATGACCACGGTCTTATTTGACTTGCCAAATTGAGTCAATGGTTATTAGTCATTTGTCAAAAGGCTAAAGGACAAAATTTCACACTTCACACTTTCTTCCCTTCCATCATCTGTAGGTTCTGTTACGTTTTCCCTTAACTGATAAATGTAGAATTCAGTTAACGATAGTTTTGATGGAGTCTAACCATTGCCGTAGCGTCTTTGGCGCAAGTATCCAAATGAGTTAGGAGTTAACAAGCCTAATAATTAGCTGATTACAAGTTTAAGGAAACTGTAATGTTAGGGATGCTCTATTTGAGAAAATTAATTGAAAATTCGTAATTGCTAGTTCATAATTAAGTTTTTGATAAAGATTGAGTCTCCAACTGAACCGGGGTTGCTTTTCAAAGCGGTTGATTCTCTCTAGTTTTTTAATTACGAATTAGTAATTATCTTGATTCTGGCATCTATTGAATAACTAGCTACCAGAAGCATCATGATAAAAAAACTGTGGTGCTAAGTATTCATAAGAATCAAGTTTCTGAGGGTATTTAGTAGGGACAATTTATCACGTCTCTACTATGTCTAAGACTTTTTTATATCCATCAACACATTTTTAAATAAACGGGCAATAACCATGTCAAGGGTGACTGAAAAGCCAAGATCAAGGCAACAAATACTTGATCCAGAACAACCTAAGATTTGGTGGGGCATTGCTGTGGCCTTACCAATAGTAATCGCTGCGGGGTTACTAACTACAGCTAAAGTTGAGCAATTGAAAAAACTTAGCTTATCTGTACCCGTCAAACCAGTGGCTAACAGCATTAGTGCTGTGGGGCGTTTAGAACCGCGAGGTGAAGTGATCAAGCTTTCTGCACCTACCGCGGGATTGCAATCTGCATCACGAGTCAAGCAGCTGTTTGTCCGAGAAGGAGAACGGGTGAGAAAAGGACAAGTGATTGCTATTTTAGATAATCACGAAACTCAGTTAGCCAGTGTAGAAGAAGCAAAAGCCAAATTACTAGAAGCTCGTGCTAATTTAGCGCAAGTTCGGGCTGGTTCACCCAGAGACATTCAAGCGCAACAAGCGGTAATTGCTCGACTACAAGCCCAGTTACGCGGCGAAAAGGATGCTCAACAAACCACTATTACCAGAATTGCAGCGCAGTTGAGTGCCGAAAAACTGGCTCAACAGGCGACAGTCGAGCGCTTAGAAGCCGAATTGCGAGGTCAAGGTGATACCTTAAGAGCTACTTTGACACGCATACAAGCCGAACAGCGTAATGCTCAAGTTGATGCTGGACGTTACGATTTTCTGTACGGACAAGGTGCTATATCTCAGCAAGAAAGGGATAGACGACGATTAAGTGCAGTCACCGCTAAACAACAAGTAGTTGAAAGTCAAGCTACTCTGCGACAAGCAATCGCCACTTTGCGCCAACAAGTTGCAGAAGCTAGAGCTAATCAAGTCAAGACTTTAACAACATTACAACAGCAGTTGATTGAAGCTAGAGTCACCCGTGATCAAACTATAGCCACCTTAGGAAGACAACTTGACGAAGAACGAGCCAGACTCAAGAGACTGATAGAAGTTGATCCAACAAATGTGCAGATAGCGCAAGCACAAGTTAGTAATGCGATCGCCACTGTTAGACAAGCTGATGCAGAATTGAGATTAAGCTACGTCCAAGCACCTACTTCTGGTGAAATTCTTAAAATTTACACCAAGTCAGGCGAAGCTATCAACGTCAACGGTATTGCGGAGATTGGACAAACTGAACAAATGATGGTGATTGCGGAAGTTCCTGAAGACAGTATTAGTAGAGTCCGTATTGGTCAAAGTGTTTCTGTCAGCAGTGATAATGGCGCTTTTGAAGGCGAATTAAAAGGAACAGTGGCGGAAATTGGCAGAAAAGTCGGCAAAAAAGATGTACTCAATACCGATCCAGCGGCTGATATAGATGCCAGAGTGATAGAAGTTAAAATTGCCCTCTCACCAGAAGATAGCAACAAAGTTTCTGGCTTAACCAACGCTAAAGTTCTTGTTGATATTAACAATCAATCAGGTTCTAATTCAGAGAAACAATAAGTAAGTTGGGGAGCATAAATAAAATGCCTAAAACCCCTACAAACAACTAATGAGTAATAACCAATCTAATTACTTTCCTATTTATCTGAAAAATGATTCAAAAAATACCTCTATCTTGGCTACAAATGACGCGAGACAAAACGCGTTTAGCCGTAGCTTTAGCTGGAATTGCTTTTGCTGATATTTTAATGTTTACCCAACTCGGATTCCGAGATGCGCTTTATTACAGCAACGTGCAGTTACACAGTAGTTTAAATGGTGAAATTGTTTTAATTAACCGCCAATCGAATGCTATTTTGTCAATGAAAAGCTTTTCTCAACGGCGGTTGTATAAAGCTTTAGATTTACCAGCAGTACAATCAGTACATCCTATCTATTTAGATTATACTGCTTGGAAAAATCCAGTTACAGGTCGGTCAAGAACTTTACTTGTATTTGGCATTAACCCGGAAGTTAATTTATTTAATTTGGTAGGAGTGCAAGAAAATCTAGATAAATTGAAGCTGCCAGATGTAGTTTTATTTGACCGTTCTTCTCGACAGGAATATGGGCCAATTGCAGATGATTTTGAAAAAGGTAAAAATGTTACAGCAGAGCTAAGAAGACGCAAAATTAAAGTAGTAGGACTATTTACTTTAGGAACATCTTTTGGTGCGGATGGTAACTTAATTACCAGTGATGTTAACTTTTTACGCATCTTTAACACCCGTCAGCAAGGATTAATTGATATTGGAGTAATTAAAGTAAAACCAGGCGCAAATGTAGAAGCTGTAGCTCAAGAATTACGCCAATATTTACCGCAAGATGTGAATGTGTTGACTAAACAAGATTTTATCGATTTTGAACGTCACTATTGGGCAAGTAGCACAGCGATTGGTTTTATTTTCAGCTTAGGGACAATTATGGGTTTTATTGTGGGAACTGTAATTGTTTATCAAATTCTTTACACTGAAGTTTCTGATCATTTATCAGAATATGCAACTTTAAAAGCCATAGGATATACGCAAAAATATTTATTAATTGTGATTTTACAAGAAGCACTTTTATTAGCTTGTTTAGGATATCTTCCTGGTTTATTTTTTACAATTTTGATGTATCAAAAAGCTAAGGAAGCAACCCTTTTACCAATATTTATGACTTTTGGAAGGGCGACTAATGTATTGATATTAACAATAATTATGTGTTTTATTTCTGGCGCGATCGCAGTACGTAAATTACGTTCCGCTGACCCGGCTGACATCTTTTAACTAATTTTGATCAATACAGTAGCGATTAATCAGCTTTTATTATCTATATGGTATATATTTAATGCTTCAACTGTCATCGTAATTGGCAGACAGGCTCTAGATTTACGGAAATAAATTACTACCTTCTAACACAGGATTTATTATGAGACAAGAACCTGTAATTGCTATTAAAGACCTGAATCATTACTATGGTAAAGGTTCACTAAAAAGACAAATTTTATTTGATATTAACCTGGAGATTTATCCGGGAGAAATTGTGATTATGACTGGGCCTTCCGGGTCAGGTAAAACAACATTACTAAGTTTGATTGGTGGTTTAAGGTCTGTCCAAGAAGGTAGTTTAAAATTTTTGGGCGTAGAACTATTTGGTTCGAGTCAAAATCAATTAGTACAAATCCGGCGGAACATTGGCTATATTTTTCAGGCGCACAACTTGCTAGGATTTTTAACTGCAAGGCAAAATGTACAGATGGCCGTGGAGTTGAACGAAAAAGTTGGTCAACATGATGCGATCGCCACAGCCGAAACTATGCTAACTGCTGTTGGCTTAAAGAACCGAGTTAATTACTACCCAGATAATCTTTCTGGTGGACAAAAACAAAGAATAGCGATCGCTCGCGCCTTAGTTAACAATCCGCCATTAGTATTAGCGGACGAACCAACCGCAGCCTTAGATAAACAATCAGGACGTGATGTTGTCGAAATTATGCAGCGTCTTGCTAAAGATCAAGGTACTTCCATTTTGTTGGTGACACACGACAATCGGATTTTAGACATAGCTGATCGCATTGTGGAAATGGAAGATGGTCTTTTAGCTCGTGACTCGCAAAGCGCCGTCATTAGTTACGATGCTGGAGCATGGAGCGAAAAATCATAAAGTCTATAGCAAAAATTTGCCCAAAGACTTAGCGTACCTCTGCGTTTAAAAACCATTTTTCTCAGAAATTGTACCCCAAGCCATCACTATTTGGCACTTGGCACATTTCCTTGGCGGCTAGTCCGAAAAGTTACATTTACACCATCATTGGATTGTTCCAATACCAGTAACGGTGTAGGTTTAGCTTTTTGATCCCAGTGCATACTGGCAATTCGACCTTGAATTGTCGGTTGCCATGTATCCTCATCGTCCATCGGACTCAGATAAGTCTCGATACAGTCAATAATTTGGCTAATTGTGGTAGAAGTAGCTTGCGTGGGTAACTTCATCAGCTTAATTTGAATGCGAAACAACACCCGCTTCGCAATGTTTGGCGGGGTACCACTCTCATATTCGACATCAAAAATTTCATCTACCTGTCGCCCCGCACCATTGGCAATTCCCACCGTTCCTTGTTGAGATTGGTTGGGACGCAAAGCTTGAGAAATTTTATCTTTGATCCTGATTTTAATTTGATTCAGAATGGCAAAATGAAATACTTCTTCAGACATCCGCATCCGCAGATAATCTAGGTTAAAGTCTCGTGAGTTCACCAAATCTGGGTTAGCTTCCATTTTGCGGATAGTTTCTAGCGCCAGTTTAAACTTTTTCTCTAGTTCTCTGGCCCGGAATTTTTCAAATTTGATTTTTTTCTCTAATTTATCCATCTGAATTTTGCCAAATATAATCAAACCAATCACGGCTACAGCCAGCCCTCCAGAGGTAATTAATAAAAAGGGTGGGGCCTGCTGAGGTTCGCTGGCTGGTGGTTTTTGAGTGACTTTTTTTGTTTTTGCTGGTGGAGACTGCGCCAGAAATATAGGATTTAGCATGGTGGCAATAACTGTAATTGTCATTGTTTAGAATGCCCAAATCTTCAATGTCATCTTGCTGTATTATTAGTATTTTTAACAGCTTTTTATAAACTGCGTATATACCGTCGTTAAAATGTATCTTTTAAATCTGAGACCAATATCTGAATCTGCCTCTACTTGCTGGAGTAACATCCGTTTGATTGCAACTGATATGGATGGTACTCTGACCAAGAAAGGTAAATTTTCTACTGCTTTGTTACAAACTTTAGAAGATTTAACGGCATCTGGTATCAAGGTAATAATTGTTACCGGACGTTCTGCTGGCTGGATAAGTGGAATTAGCAGCTTAATGCCAGTTGCAGGTGCGATCGCCGAAAATGGCGGTATATTCTATCTTAATGGTAGTGAGCAGCCCATTGCTTTAACTTCTATTCCTGATTTAAGCTTACATCGCCAACAATTAGCCACGGCTTTTGCCGAATTACAAAGGGAATTTCCTCAAATTCAAGAATCTGCTGACAATTGCTTTCGGCTGACAGATTGGACATTTGATATAGCTGCCTTAACTTTACAGGAATTACAAACTTTAAGTCATCTCTGTCAATCAATGGGCTGGGGATTTACTTACAGTACAGTACAGTGTCATATTAAACCCCAAAGTCAAGATAAGGCTGTGGGTTTATTGCAAGTATTACAAGCATATTGGCCTGAATACTCACCAGAACAAGTTGTGACTGTTGGTGATAGTCCTAATGATGAAAGTTTATTTGCTTGCCATCAGTTTCCCTTCTCTGTGGGGGTAGCTAACGTACTTAAATATGCAAATCAACTGCAATATCAACCCACTTACGTAACGAGTGCAGCTGAAGCCGCAGGATTTTGTGAGTTAGCTAGTTATATTTTAAAATCAACAGTCTCCAGCATCTAAATCAATATAATGAACTATGCGATCGCCATTCAAAGGGAACAGATAACAAGAAAATCCCCATAATGAAAATCAGGGGATTTGTCCGATAATTAATGTCCACACTGGTGAAATACTTTATTGATCTACAGTAGCACTATGCCTACGCTTCTTTCTTTTGATTAAACTACCCAAACCCATCACAGCAGCAATACCTAAAATAGTTGATGGCTCTGGAATTTTGGTAACTGCAAAATCAAGGTTATAGTTCTGTATACCTTGAACAGTTTCCTGAATCCAGAAAGTGTAAGTACCTGCGCCAAGCTTACCACCAGAGAAGCCGACAAAGTTAGCTCCTTGAATTGATGCTGCTACACCCAAATCATCTAAGACATTATCTCCCACTTGTGTTCCAGTTGCTGCACCAATTAAAGCTGCACCCAGTAATGGTGGTGTGTTAGTAGTGATAGTTGTCGGTGCAATACTAGAACCTGTTTGCACGGCTAAAAATCCTTGATTTGCCCCTGTGCCATCTAGCCCAACATAGTTAGCTAAGTTAATTCTACTAAGTTCATAACCAACAGGAATAGTGAAAGTAAAGAAATCTCTGTCAAGATTTGGATTACCAGTGGTTGAGCCAGTAATCTGGTTAGATCCATCTAACAGATTCAATGCTGTTGGGTTTAAGCTGTCACCAGACAATTCGCCGTCAACAGCTTCGTTATATACAAAGCCTGCCGCATAAGCATTAGGAGCAAAAACTAAGATAGCTCCTAGTCCTAGAAATAAGCTTTTCATTTATCTGCCTCTGGTGTATTTGAAGTTAGGTACTTGAGCTAAAAATTTACTTTTCTAGAAAGTATTTTCCTTAAGATATGATGCTTTAAAACTACAAAATTACTCATGAATCTTTGGATTGTTAACTGTTCATAGTAAGCAGTTAACAACCAGCAAAAAAAGATATGTAATTTACGTATGTCTCAGTGCAATAGCTTAAGTCCCAGAGTCATTTTAGAGCAAATTAGTAAAGGTAAATTTAAGGAATTAGTCAAAAATACGGCTATCAAACTTAGTTTTGTAGTTTTTTAGTAAAGACTAACGTTTTAATATTAAAAAATATCAAAACTTATAACTCCTGTTTTATGGGTTTTTGGATTCGTTAGTCTCCTGGGGTTGTGCTGGCTCAGAGACAACAACAACTCGACCGTTTTTTACCACTGTAGAATTTTTAGCAGTAGTCTTGCTATGGTTGGCTGGCTCATCTTGACACTGCTGTTGGTGAGAGATATTTTGTTCCTGTTGTTGACTGAGAAGCACGACACAACTGGAGCAGGAAACTGTAGACATAAGCTTAACTTGAGTTCTATATCTATTATCGCGCTTATTGCTCCAACGTAGACACTTTGGGGCTTGTCGCTAGAAATCGCTTTTGTCCACCAAACTTGCAAAAGACTGAGTTGACCGAAAAATTTGAGATTTTGGATGGGGAATTTTCGATACAAGCCCCACCCCTTCAGGGCGGAGAATTAATCCAAAATACTCGCTGCGCTGCGTTTCCCTAACGCCCATCTAAAATCCGACGCTCGACGACTTGCTAACGCTGCACTATCAAGCTCCACCTTAAAGTGTGGAGCCAATCCAAAATCGTAAATCCAAAATTGGTTGACACTGTACCGTCTGGACGGTAACATAGATTTAGTTTACCAATCTAGCGGCAAACTAATAGTAGAAACCTACATCTAAAACAATCTCGTCGCCAGATAAACTGTCTTCAACAAACAATTTATCTGGTTTCATTATTCACCTCTATGACTTCTAATAAAAAAACAAAATCTGCGTCTGTCACCCGCACAGCATTGTTAGAAGCAGCGGGGCGAGTGATGGTAACATCTGGTTCCAAGGCACTGACGTTGGAAGCGGTCGCCCGTGAAGCCGGTGTTAGCAAAGGTGGATTACTTTACCACTTTCCCAACAAAGAAGCCTTGATTTCTGGAATGTTGCAACAGCTAATTGATGAAAAGACAGTATTACTAGAGCATGAATTAAAGCAAGATGATGCACCCAATACACCAGGACATTGGCTGAGGGCTTATATCCGGTCATATAAAAAATTTGATGCTGACTCGATCGCTATTCATTTCAGTTTTTTAGCTGCGATCGCCGAAAATCCAGAATTACTTGAGCCAGTGCAGAAACACCTAGCTGATTGGCAACAGCAAATCGAAACCAGTGAACTCGATCCAGCAATGGCAACTGTAATTCGTCTAGCACTTGATGGTCTCACCTTCGTCCACATCTTTGGTTTAGGAGTTCCCGATGAATCTTTGCAAAAGCAGGTCATTGAAACTCTACTAAAACTGGCGCAAGAGTAATTAATCATTTCAGATAGTCTGCAAAAATTTTGATTTAGGTACTCTCTTGATCTAGTGTTTGCATCTAGAGATTTTGTCATAGCTGTCTTGATGATATGTAGAGTCAGGCGATCGCTTGATTGCAAACATAGTCTTTTCACAAAAGTTTTCCCACAGTCGATGGTTTGCCAGATATAGCGGTAGTCAGATATTTTAGGACAATTTGAAAGCTTGAATGCCAGGAATAGTAAGACTTTTCCTCCTACCTTCTGCTATGGCAATGAATATCTGGCGCAGTTCAACCTACATTTTTTACACAAGGAGATGTTTATGAATAGCGTTTTACACTTACAAGCAAGCGATTCACAATTCTTCCTCAATCTTGATCATTGGTTGGCTCAAATGCGCCGAGAAGCACCTGTGTTCTACAGTACAGAGCATCAATGTTGGATGGTATTTCGCTATGATGATGTGTCACGGGTGTTAAGCGAATGGAAAAACTTTTCCTCCCAATTGCCACAACTTCACGAACGAGAAGATTTCAGTCAATCTCTAGCTACAACAGATCCACCTAAACATCAATCTCTGCGCTCAATCGTCCAAAAGGTCTTCACCACAAATCAAGTTGAAGCATTAGCCCCGCGGATTACTGAACTTACTTACGAGTTGTTGGGGCAAATGAAGCAACACAAACAAGTCGATTTAGTAAATACTTTCGCTACTCCCTTACCAGTCATTGTAATTGCAGAAATTCTTGGTATACCTGTTGAAGATCGGGAAGACTTCAAACGCTGGTCAGATGGGATTATTGCCGGAAGTCAAACTGCTATTAAAGATATGGCTGATTATTTTCGGCAATTACTCAAAGAACGCCAACAGCATCCCAGCAAAGACTTGATCAGTGACTTAATTGCAGCTTACGCAGAAGGAGAAAAGTTAACAGCACAGGAACTAGTTGATTTTTGTATGATTCTTTTGCTAGCTGGTAATGAAACTACCACTAACTTAATTACCAATACTATTTGGTCTCTGCATGAGTATCCTGATGAAAACCGACGGTTACGAAATGACTTGTCTTTATTACCAACTGCAATTGAAGAAGTACTGCGTTATCACTCCCCGATTACTTACTTACAAAGATATACCAAAGTAGAAACCCAAATTGGAGACCAGATCATTCCTCCAGGAAAACTTGTGTGGGCGTGGATCAGTTCTGCCAACCGAGATGAACTTCAGTTTGAGAATAGCGATCGCTTGATCATTGATCGAGAACCAAATAAACATCTTGCCTTTGGTTATGGTATTCATTTTTGTTTGGGCGCACCTTTAGCTCGACTAGAAGCCAAGATTGCACTTAAGGCTTTGCTAGAAGAATTTCCAAATCTCCAGGTTGACGCAACCCAGCCTCTAAAACCAATTTCCACCCTGTTGGTACATGGTTTAGAAACCTTGAATGTTTTGTTATAGAAAATAGCTAACTACGAGATCCCTGACTTGTGGAAAAAAGCAGGGATCTGCCCCAGAGTCTTCAACAGAGATACCACCGAAGTATTATTTCTTTTGAGGTTTAACTTTTGTCCTGCAAAACCTTCTATATTAGCGATCGCATCCCCGTATAACCTTGATAATTCTGGATTTATCAATAACTTATGAAAAAATTGCTGAAATACCTGAGTTTAGGGCTGTTATCCACAGTTTTATCAGCTACTCCTAGCTGGGGAGCCGAGCGCATTAGCTTCTTTTATCCTCCTTTTGGAGAATTTTCTTTATCTACGGATGCCCTAGAAACATTTGCCAAAGAAGGTAAAATTACTGGAGAATTAGATACTTATGCTCAACGTGCTACACCGCAGCAACTGGCGCAACTACGAGAACTACTACAACAGCGATTTAGTGCCACACCTACTTTAGTATCACAGTTCACTTACTCACCTATAGGAGAACAAGTAGTACAACGTTTAGGAGAATTAATTCTCACAGAATCTCGTCAAAATGGTTTTTACGCCTTGCGGGCTGCGTTTATTTTAGCGGCGGCCGACTCTCAAGAGGGTTTAACTGTTGTCAACATTATACGTAAATTTCCTTCGCCAACTATTAAATTAAATTTTGAGGAAGGAATCAAGATAGTCAATAATTTATCAGAATTACTTAAAGACAGAGATGCCGCTGTGGCATTTTTGCAAAAACAAGCGATCGCCCAAACCAGCAACGCAAACATAGATTTTTCACAAAAGCCAGATTTGCGCCAACCAGGAAAATTAGGGGTTCAAAAACTTTACTTTGAGTTAAATGATGCTAAACGCGATCGTCGTCTACCAGTAGATGTTTACCTACCAGAAACCACAGCCTCAACTTCCTTTCCTTTAATTGTGATTTCTCATGGTTTAGCTTCAGACCGCTATGCTTTAGCTTATTTGGCGCAACATTTGGTTTCCTATGGTTTTGCCGTAGCCGTATTAGAACATCCTGGTAGTAATGCCCAACGCTTTCAAAAATACTTTGCTGGTTTAGCAGGGCCACCACAACCTAGAGAATTTATTGACAGACCTTTGGATGTCAAGTTTGTCCTTGATGAACTCCAACGTTTAGAAACATTCAATCCTAGTCTCAAAGGGAAACTCAACTTTCAACAAGTCGGACTGATTGGGCATTCATTTGGTGGCTACACAGTTTTAACTTTAGCAGGAGCAAAACTAAACTTTGCCCAGTTAAGTCGAGATTGTTATCCCAATAGATCCTTGAATTTATCTCTATTGTTGCAATGCCAAGCAGCTGAGTTGCCACCAACAGATTATGCACTACAAGATCCGCGGATTAAGGCTGTCATGGCTATTAATCCCATTAACAGTTCTGTCTTGGGTGAAAGTGGTATCAGTCAAATCAAAGTTCCCGTGATGTTAGTCACAGGCAGTCAAGATATTTTCGCCCCCGCAATCCCAGAACAAATTCGCCCCTTTACTTGGCTGGCTGAACCTAACAAATATCTAGTGTTAATTGAGAACGCTACCCATTTTTCCGCTTTACAAGAGTCAACTCCTGAAAATAATGTTTTGCCTGTACCATCTGGTTTATTAGGGCCAGATCCTGCTCCAGTTTATTCTTACCTGAAGGCCCTAAGTGTAGCTTTCATGGAAACGAATCTCTTAAACAATGCTGAATACAGTACCTATTTACAACCATCATATACTCAATATCTTAGTCAAGCCCCACTCAATATGACTCTGTTAAGTTCTTTGAGTACAGAGCAATTAGCACAAGCCTTAAAAAATGGCACAAACAAAAAATCAAAATAGTCTTAACAGCAAATTCTATCTATGTAGAACATATTTAGGTTTAGCGACCAATTCTTTAAATTTATGTTGATTGGCAAATTGCATTAACCCATCCATACATTCTGTAAAGCCATCAAAAACAGAGTCAATTAATACTAATGCTCTAGCTTTTTGTTCTGCATTCAATTCAATATTGAGCAGAAAATTTTTACTTCCCTTATTTTCCATAGCAAATTGAAGATGTGCATTTTCTACTTTCAAGTGGTGTGAACTAATATAAAAGTATCTTTTATTGGTTTTGGCTCTTAATTCTTCACCAACCTGTGCCATTGCCTGCTGTGCTGTACTTCCCGTAGCTTCAATTGCTGCAATAATTACTATTTTTAGCGCTATGTCAGTTTCATAACGACACATTGCTACTAAATTATGAGAAAGACGGCGAGTTTTAATTGTTTTCTCACTCCAAACGAACTTGAGAAAGTCACTGAATCGCATTACCTGATCAATTTCCAGTGATTCTAAATCTTTGAGATACCATTTCCAGTGACTACCATCTTCAACTGCGTGCTGATTAATCAATTTTTGTAGAGGATGATTACTCATACTATCTTGCAGTATGTCATTATTTAAATCCTTAAAACTCATAGCTAAGTGTGCCAGACAAGGAAACCATACTAATCGCTGATAAGGGTCAATGTTGCTATTTGTTAGGAATTGAAAAAAAGGTAATTGGGAGAATTTTTTTTCTTGTTGTTTAATATATTCTAGAACGTCTTGCATATTCTTCTCTTTTTTGTTTGGACTTGATAATTTTGGTAACAAGAATTTAGTTGAGACTTGGCTAAGTTCAACAATACTTGCAAAATAGCAATTACTGTAAAGACGCAAAATTTTTCACCTCTGCCAATATTGACACTATCCCTATTTCAAGCTGAAGTTAGATATAGGAATTGAGGTGATTTGGGGAATAAACTTTATAGAGATACGTGGACTTCGAGCTTTAAAAGATGAAACTTTGATGAATAATAAAGTAATGATTAACAGTCTATAGTTAATATAAATAATGGCTTTGAGAAAAAGCAACAGTGTTCTAGTAAATTCATGTATTTTTTACAAATACTTATAGGAATTTACTTAAGTAAATCAAACAGGTCATATTGCTGATAAGGGGAAATCGCAGACAAACAACACCCTAGTATTTCGTTGCGATATCTCTACCAAGGAAGTTCATGTAAAGTTTATGTAAAAATCTATACTTAGAATACGAGATATTCTGTGATTCTGATTTTATCAGTGTTGAGGCGATCGCTCTAGAGATGACGCAAAGTTAATTAAATTTAATCAATCTCATGATCAGCCTGCTGTCAAAACATGTATAATTTCAGGCAATGCAAGGTTTAGCTTTACTACTGAAAATTTTAAATAAATTTAAGGCTATGATTTCTCAAGATTATGATTCAATCTATGCTGTCGATGACCTGCTTAGAAAAATCAGAATTAAGGAAAGTCAATTAAAAATTGCCCAGGAGTCGCAGATGCTTTATACATCTGAGACATTAAACAATCAAATATCAAATTTGCGCCGTCAGTTATCTGAGGCACAAGACCCAGAAATGCAAGCCCTGATGAGTTTGTTAGATGATTGAATTACCTACATCTGTTGTAGGTATAGAGACGCTGTTAATTGCGTCTCTACCATGAAAAATTGCCGATGTGAAACTGAATTAAACTTTTTTCAACCAGCTAAACATCGCTCGTAGGTCTTTACCAACTACTTCAATGGGGTGTTCAGCTTCTTGACGACGCATTGCGGTAAATCCTGGTTTACCAGATTGGTTTTCTAAAACGAATTCACGGGCAAATTGTCCTGATTGAATTTCGCGGAGAATTTTCCGCATTTCCGCTTTAGTTTGTTCGTTGACAACTCTAGGGCCACGGGTATAGTCGCCATATTCTGCTGTGTTGGAAATGCTATCGCGCATTGTGGCTAAACCACCTTCTACAACCAAGTCAACAATTAATTTAACTTCGTGCAGACATTCAAAATAAGCTAATTCTGGCTGATAACCAGCTTCGACTAAAGTTTCAAAACCAGCTTTGATTAAGGCGCTCAAACCGCCACATAATACTGCTTGTTCCCCAAACAAATCGGTTTCAGTTTCTTCGCGGAAAGTGGTTTCGAGAATCCCCGCGCGTGTGCCACCAATACCTCTAGCGTAAGCCATTGCGCGATCGCGTGCCTGACCACTAGCATTTTGATAAACAGCAAACAACGCAGGTACGCCTTGTCCTTGTTCATAAGTCCGTCGCACCAAATGACCAGGGCCTTTGGGTGCTACCATCACCACATCAACCTCAGCAGGTGGGACAACTTGCCCAAAATGAATATTAAAGCCGTGGGCAAAAGCTACCACATTTCCAGCTTCTAAATTAGGTTCAATTTCGTTTTTGTAAACTGTTTTTTGTACTTCATCGGGTAACAAAATCATGATGAAGTCAGCCGCTTTAGCTGCATCTGCAACACTTTTCACGGTTAAGCCAGCGGCTTCGGCTTTTTGTGCTGACTTGCTTCCTGGATATAGCCCGACAATCACATTCAAACCGCTATCTTTTAAATTCAGGGCATGAGCATGACCTTGGGAACCATAACCGATAATAGCAATAGTTTTTCCAGCCAAAAGGTCTAAATTGGCATCTTCGTCATAGTACATCCGGGCCATAGAAGCATCTCCTGTCAGCAAGCATCACAATTATTTATAGGCAGGTTTTTGATCTTACCTTAAATTGTGTAACGAAAGATAAGCTATGGCAGTCTGCTTTAATTTCTGAACTGAATTGGCTGGTCAAGAAGGCTTTTCGGAATGTACTGATTTTTTTGCGGAAACCAACTATGAAAATTAGCGATAGTTATTCATCTGCTGCCAGAACTAAAAGTAGCTCTATCAAATTCATATTCTTAAGATAAGTATGCTTTTACACTTCAACTTTGAGCCTATTTCCGTCCTCTGGTAGTTCCTGTGATTTATCTCAACATACACAAATTTGACAAAATACTTGTTACATAAATTGCAACAATACTAATTTAAAAACTTTCCTCGGCAATACTGAGGTTAATTATATCCAAGGTGAGATTATGAATTTTTCTCTGCCCTTACCCCGCAAATCTGCTTTATTCGTGAATGCTTTACTGGGAGGAGTTATTCTCAGCAGTTGTGCTTCTGCACCGCAAAATTTCTCTAGCAGATCATTACCGCCAAGTTCAACCGAAAGCCAATTAGCCAATCAAGCAGCACCAGCATCTGATATTGTTGGAAATGTTGCCCAAAAAGCAGAAGCTGCACCATTAACCCGTGCGCGTCCCCAATTAATCAAAAAAGCTGCAATAAAAATAGTTGTGAACTCTGTCGATAAAAGCATTGATGCAGTTTCACAAATTATTGCCAAACAACAAGGTGATTTAATTGGGTTAAACGAACGCCAACCAACTAAAGAAAATTCTCGTCATACTGCATCTATCCAACTGCGCGTGCCGCAGAACTCGTTGGAAGCTACATTAGAAGAACTAGCTAAATTAGGTACAATCGAAAGTCGTAATATTACAGCAGAAGATGTAGGCGATCGCTTGGTAGATTTCCAAGCTAGATTAACTAATCTGCGGAAAACTGAAGCTAATTTACAAAAAATTATGGACAGGGCTGGTTCTGTGCGTGATGTGTTAAGTGTTGCTCAAGAACTTAGTCAAGTCCGACAATCTATCGAGCAAATTGACGCGCAACTTAAAAGCTTACAAAATCAAGTTGCCTATTCCACTATTACCCTAAACCTAGAAGCAGCTGTATCCAGTACCAGTCCCCAACGCGCAGTAGGTTCACAAATTCAAGAAACTTGGAACAATTCGACCCAATCTCTAGGCAGCTTCACTGTTGGGCTATTAAAGTTGGGTATATGGTTAATGGTTTACACTCCTTATTTATTAATTTTAGCTGCGGGTGTTTACGGCGTTATTCGTTGGCGACGCACCCATAGACCCCAAGAAACTAGAAATTAAGAACTTGCCTGTTAACTCTTTAAGAGGATTGTACCGACTAACACGAAATAATGAGTCAGATGAATGCCAAGATCAAAAAAGAACGCCCTAGGGTATTGAAAGTACTATGCCAGAAATCCACCAATCTATTGCACAGCACTACCACGAACGTACTAAATATGACCCTGAAACCCTAGCCTCGAAAAACCAAAGGCTAGACTGGGCTAAACAGCCAGTACCTTTTAAGGAGTATAAAATTGGCTCGGCTTTTGATCTTAAACCTTACCTGCAAGAATCATTAGAACCCCTTGCTGCTCAAGCAGAAGATGCCCAATGGTGGCAAAGGCTATCTCGGTTACTGTTTCGCAGCTACGGATTAACGGCGAGAATGCCTTCTATGGGTAGTGCGGTGTATTTGCGTTCTGCGCCCAGTGCTGGCGGGTTGTATCCAGCAGAGGTGTATATAGTATCTCGCGGTACGCCGTTCCTACCAGCAGGACTTTATAACTATCAGTGTCGCACTCATTCACTGATGTTGTATTGGGAAAATGATGTGTGGCAAGCTTTGCAAGATGCTTGTTTTTGGCATCCTGCGTTAGAAGGTACCCAATTGGCAATTGTCGTGACTGGGGTTTTTTATCGTTCAGCTTGGCGCTATGAAGATCGGGCTTATCGGCGAATTTTTCTCGATACAGGGCATCTCTTGGGGAATATTGAGTTAGCGAGTGCTATTACTGATTATCGCCCACACTTAATTGGTGGTTTTATCGATGATGCGGTCAATGACTTGTTATATATTGACCCAGAACAAGAAGGTGCGATCGCAGTATTGGCTATGGCAGACTTATTAGATATCAAACAAAATTTGTCTACAGGATGTCCGGCTTTACCTTCAGCGACAGAAACCAACTATCCCTATGTCCCTGACGGCGAATTGCTGAAATATTTCCATCTTCACACCCAAATTCAGCCAGGTGTCACCGGCAAACTGAATTTACCCGCCGTCAAACAAGAAAAGTCTTTGGAAGATAAATATAATTTTCCCTTTTGTCTGAAAATTCCCACTGATACCACACCAATAGACTGGGGCGAAAATCTCTTCAACTTGGAATTAACCATCCATAAGCGTCGTTCTACCCGTGCTTACAGTGGTGATGATTTAAGCTTCGATGAACTCAAAGCTTTACTTGATTTTACTTACCAACCCCAAAATTACATTGAGCAACACCTTGACCGGACTCCCGATTACTTTGACCTCAACTTAATTGAAACATTTATTGCTGTAAGTGGTGTCAAGGGTTTGGAATCTGGCTGTTATTATTACGCACCCAAAGCTCAAGAATTACGCCAGATTCGGTTTAAAAACTTCCGGCGCGAGTTACACTTTCTGTGTTTGGGTCAAGATTTAGGCAGAGATGCCGCCGCAGTTGTTTTTCATACCGCAGATCTCAAAGCTGCCATTGCCCAATACGGCGATCGCGTTTATCGTTATTTACACATGGATGCTGGGCATTTGGGTCAACGCTTAAATTTAGCCGCAGTTAATCTTAATCTGGGTGTTAGCGGGATTGGTGGCTTCTTTGACGACCAAGTAAATGAAGTCTTAGGTATTCCTATTGATGAGGCTGTCATCTACATCACTACGTTGGGAAGACCAAGATAAAACAAACTATACAAACACACAGAGAGATTTTTAGTTATCTCTGTGTTCTCTTATGTATTTTTATTAAGAATCGAAAACAAAAATATTTTTAATAGAAAATGCTTAAAATATCAACTTATGAATGTAGAAAATTTAGTCTGAAAATATTAATAACTATATGAATAATGAATTCCTATTTACTAATAATCCTTCTCCGATTTGGATATACGATAGAGAAACTCTCAAATTCCTCAACGTTAATGAAGCAGCAATTAGTAAATATGGTTATTCAAAATTACAATTTCTGCAAATGCAAATTACAGACTTGTACCATGTAGAACATTTACCTGTTTTATTGGAACAATTATCTAATCATCAGCATAATTTAACTTTTAATCATCAATGTCGGCATTGTTGCCAAAATGGCAAATATATTGAAGTTGAAACAGTAACTCATGCTATAAAATATGAGCAACAAGATTCTTATTTGGTTTATATTCAAGACATCACAGAGCGTAAAGAAATAGAGCGCAATCTTCTAGCAAGCGAAGCAATATTTCGAGCAGTTGCAGAAATAATTCCTGTACCCCTAATAATTTCTAGATTATCTGATGGTGTAATTTTAAATGCTAATCAAGAGTTTTTTAACGCATTTCGTTGCACATCAGCGGATATCATAAATTGTTCAGTTACAGATATCTATTATGATATTAATCAATCTCAAAATCTATTAACAGAACTAGAGCAAAAAGGCTCATTACATAATTACGAAATTCTGCTAAAAAGAGCAGACGGAAGTATATTTTGGGCTATTGCTTCACTTCAAACGTTAACCTTTAATGGTGAGTCAGCTATTTTATCTGTATTGTCCGATATCACCGAACACAAGAACACAGAAACACACCTCAAAGAGCAAAATGAATTTTTGCAAAATATTTTCGAGTGCATTCCATTAATGATTGCCTTGATTAATCCAGCAGGCAAATTACAATGGGTGAATCAAGAATGGGAGAAAATTATTGGGTGGAAATTAGAAGATTTTCCAACTAGTGATTTGCTATCAGCAATATATCCTAATGCTGAAGACCTTCAATATGTGATTAATTTTGTACAATCAGCAGACCAAACTTGGGATGATTTTAGAACTCAAGTGCGAGATGGTCGAATTGTTGATACATCTTGGACTAATATTAGACTGCCTAATAATCAAATCATAGGTATTGGACAGAATATCACATATCGCAAGCAAACTGAGAGGGCGTTAAAAACTCAGTTAGAAAGAGAACAACTAATGCGAACTGTGGTGCAGAGAATTCATCAATCTTTGAATTTGCAAGATATTCTTAACGCTACAGTTCAAGAAGTACGACATTTGCTACAAGTCGAGCGAGTAATTGTTTATCAATTTGCCTCTGATATGAGTGGTAAAGTTGTAGCAGAATCAGTAGAATCGGGGTGGACAAAATCTTTAAGTATTAAAATTGAAGATACTTGTTTTCAAGCAGGGATAGGAGTTGATTATCATCAAGGACGTAAACGCGCGATCGCCAATATTTACCAAGCTGGACTTACAAATTGTCATATTCATCTATTAGAACAATTTGAAGTCAAAGCTAATTTAGTTGTACCTATTTTATTAGAATTAGGTGGCGAAAACATTGGCTCTCGCCTTTGGGGTTTACTCGTGGCGCATCAATGTTCTAGTCCACGGGAATGGGAAGAAAATCAATTAGACTTGCTTGATCAACTTTCAGTCACAATTGCGATCGCTATTCAAAAATCTAGTATATTTCAACAAGCCCAAACCGAATTAGTCGAAAGACAAAAAGCAGAAAGCCAATTGAGAAGCGCCTTAGCTGAAAAAGAAATTCTTTTGAAAGAAGTACATCATCGCGTCAAAAATAACTTGCAAATTGTTTCAAGTTTACTACAACTCCAATCTCACACTCTCAAAGACCCAGAAGTAATTAGAGTTTTTCAAGATAGTCAAAATCGGATTGATTCTATCTCATTAATTCATAAAAATTTATACACTTCACCGAATATTGGTGAATTAGATGTAGTTGACTATATACAGACATTAGCAACTAGTATTTTAATCTCTTACCAAATAGGGCTAGAAACAGTTGACTTAAAAACTAATATTGCCACAGTTAATCTGAATGTTGATCAAGCGATCGCTTGTGGTTTAGTCATTAACGAATTAATTTCTAACTGTCTAAAACACGCTTTTCCAAATGAGCAAAAGGGCACTATAACTATTACACTACAGAATATTCATGATCATATCGAAATGTCTATTCAAGATAATGGTGTTGGCATTCCCGATGATTTAGATTGGCATAATAGTGGCTCTTTAGGTTTATCTTTAGTTTATGACTTGGTTACAGAACAACTGGAAGGCAGTATGACTTTAGAACGTAATCATGGTACAAAGTTTACAATCCAATTTCCCCAGTTAATTTTGCAGTAATATTTCCAATGGAGCAAGTGAGAATTTTAGTTGTTGAAGATGAAGTTATAGTTGCCAGAACAATTGCTAACCAACTGAATCAACTAGGATATACAGTAATTGGGACAGCTTCTTCTGGACAAGTTGCCATTGCTAAAGCCTTAGAAGGCAAACCTGAATTAGTTTTAATGGATGTCATCTTAAAAGGTGAGATGGATGGCATTACCGCAGCATCTCAGATTCGTGAGCAATTAGATATACCAGTAATATTTCTGACTGCTTACGGTGATGATAATACAGTACAACGCGCAAAAACTACGCAACCATTTGGATATGTCATTAAACCCTTCACCCCGAAAGATTTGCGGATAGCTATTGAAATTGGGTTATTAAAACACGCATTGGAACGAGATTTACGAGAAAATCGAGACCGATTAGCTACACTTTTAAACTCAATGAGTGATGCTGTTATTGCCACAAATGAACAAGGAATTGTAACATTTGTCAACCCAGCAGCAGAGTCACTCACTGGTTGGAAGCAAGCCGATGCTTTAGGGAAAGAGGTATCTAAAATTTTTCAGCTAGTTGATGAAGTTACAGAAACTTCTTTAGAAAATCCTGTGGCAAAAGTTCTCAGAGAGCAACAGGTTGTATATTTAAATGACTTTACATCACTGATTACTAAAAATGGTTCTAGAATTCCTATTGGTGATAGTGCTTCTCCGATTATGCGACAGCCTGGACATATAAATGGTGTAGTAGTTGTTTTTTGGGATCTGAGCGAACGACGACAAGCGCAATTACTTGAACAAGCATTGCATAAAGAACGAGAAGTTAATCAACTTAAATCCCTATTTATTTCGACTGTTTCTCATGAATTTCGCAATCCTTTAAGTGTGATTCAATCCTCAGTCGAATTGATTGAACTGCAAGGAGAAAATTTAACCATAGAGAAAAGAAAAACCTATTTAAAACGAATTAATAATGCAGTGCAATCAATGAAGCAACTTATGGAAGATGTGCTGTTTATGGGTAAATCGGATGCAGGCAAATTGGAGTGCCATCCTGGTATCCTAAATTTGCAACAATTTTGTCAAGAATTGCTCGCCGAATTTACGACAATTCATCCTAGAGGCGCAGAAATTATTTTTAAATGTCATAGCGATTGCACAGATGCGTGCATGGATGAACAACTATTACGGTACATATTTACGAATTTACTCAATAACGCTGTTAAATACTCTCCCACAGGTGGTAATATTCTATTTGATTTAACTTGCGACCTAATTGAGAAAGCAGCTATTTTTCAGATTCAAGACCAAGGAATTGGTATCCCGAAAGCCGATCAAGCCCGACTCTTTGAATCATTTTACCGAGCTTCAAATGTACAATCCATTCCAGGTACAGGGCTAGGATTAGTTATTGTGAAAAAGTGTGTGGAAGCACATCAAGGACAAATTAGCATTCACAGTCAAGCTGGTGTTGGTAGTACATTCACAATTAAGTTGCCATTAAATTATCCAAACAGAATTCAGTAGTTAGATTTTAGAAATCAGAATTGAATTTTGGCGAATTTTTTGTTCCCTATAACCTAGTCTCCACAGAATAAATTTTTTAACTGAAATATATCACCTGAAAATCACCAAATCTTCATGTATTTGAAGAGCAATTTATCATTTACTTTCAGGCTATTGGGAACATTAAAACAAGTCGGATCAGCAAAGTATTACCTATGAGCGAAAAATCTACTACTTCCAAGACTTGTGCTTGTCGCCATCTTGCACGCTGCCAAGCGAAGGAAGCAGGCAGACTTTTTCTCTGGTTTCCCGTTACCCATACCCTCACAAAAGTTACAACCTATCTACGGCAGTTTGCGCTGAAGTATGAACTTATGCAAGAGCGTCCAGGTCTCTGTTTAGAGTGTAAATCCGGACAAGCCCAAGAACTTGCCTATAACTTAGCCCAACTTCTAGCACCAAGAGAATTAAAAGAAACGCAAGTCCTGTTTATTCGTGGCGCACTTCAACCACAACTGCAAGATTTTAGCGACATTGCCTCATTGCAACGCTTTGTTACATTCAATCAATCTGAGTGGCTAGTAAATATGCTGGCACAGGAACGATTTACTACACACTTTCAACCAATTGTCTCAATTCAAAATACATCCGAAATTTATGGTTATGAATCGCTATTACGAGGGCTGGATGAAGAAGGTAATTTATTATTACCAGGGCCAATCTTAGAACTAGCCACGGAAGCCGGATTGCTACCACAACTCGACCGACTCGCTCGCCTGAGTACAATCGCTCAATTTAGCCGCCATCAAGTCAACGGGAAAATCTTCGTCAACTTTACACCAACAGCGCTTTATGACCCCGCTTCTTGTCTACGTAGTACAGTCGAAGCAATTGATCAAGCAGGTATTGCTCACGATCAGGTCGTCTTTGAAGTTGTAGAATCAGACAATCCTCACGATTTAGCCCATCTCAAGGCAGTATTACAATACTATCGAGATAAGGGGTTTTTAGTCGCCCTAGATGACCTTGGTTCCGGCTATTCCGGTTTAAACTTATTGCACCAGCTACGTCCCGACTTTATCAAGTTAGACATAGAATTGATTCGAGATGTGCATCAAGATTTGTACAAAGCCTCAATTACCGAGAAAATTATCGAGATTGCCCAAAATTTAAACATCCTGACAGTTGCGGAAGGAATTGAGTGCATTGAAGAACTGAACTGGCTACGAGAAAAAGGTGCAACCTTTGCTCAAGGCTATTTAATTGCTCGACCTGATCCTGTACCTGTGACTAACACTCCCCATTTTGATGCGATCGCTTTAACTTTAGCATCGGCAACTGATCAGCCAATCCAGCAGCAAGTGCAACACCAAAGTGAGTCCGAACGCATTGTTGCGGCTGTCACTCAGCGTATCAGGCAATCTTTAGAGTTAGATGAGATTTTGCAAACCACAGCCGATGAAGTTCGACAACTATTTGCTGTAGACCGAGTAGTAATTTATCAGTTTGAGCCAGACTGGAGTGGTTTAGTGGCTGTAGAGTCTTTAGCGCCAGGCTGCATATCCATTCTCGGATTTAATGTGATGGATACATGCTTTCAGTCTACCCGCGCAGATTACTACCAACAGGGCAATACAAGAGCAATTGAAAATATTGAAACCGCAGGACTATCACCTTGTCATATTGAACTTTTACAGAGGTTACAAATTCGGGCAAATTTGGTTGTGCCGATTTTGCAACAAGAGCGTTTATGGGGATTATTAATTGCTCATCAATGTAGCAATAGCAGACAATGGCAGCAATCAGAGATTAATTTATTTAACCAGTTAGCCGGACAAGCGGCGATCGCTATTCACCAGTCGGAACTGTACCATAAATTACAACAAGCAAACCAAGAATTACAGCGCCTTGCTGCTTCCGATGGTTTAACCCAAGTGGCAAATCGGCGCTGCTTTGACGACACACTCAAAACTGAGTGGCAAAGATTAGCCAGGGAACAAGCCTGTTTATCTCTAATTTTGTGTGATGTCGATTGTTTTAAGCTATATAACGATACCTATGGACATCTATCAGGAGATGATGTTCTCAGACAGGTAGCCCAGGCAATTTCAATGACAGCTAAACGCCCTGCTGATTTAGTCGCTCGGTATGGTGGCGAAGAATTTGCCGTTATTTTGCCCAATACGGATACTGAAGGTGCGATCGCAGTTGCTACAGAAATTCAAAATAATATCCGTGCATTGCAATTGCTACATTCAAATTCTCAGATCAATCAAATCATCACCCTTAGTCTGGGTGTCGCAACCATTATCCCCGATAGTCAATCCTCCCCAGCCACCTTAATTGCTGCTGCTGATCAAGGACTCTATCAGGCAAAAGCTCAAGGTAGAAATTGTATAGTGCAGATGGAACTGTGAAGCATAAATTTTTAATCTACTCAATTTCCACAATCACTGGTGTGTGGTCGCTAGGTTGGTTTAGTTTTCTGGGGTTAACATCAATGATGCAACTTTTGGCACGCTCATACAAAACTGGTGTGAGATAGTGATGATCAATTCGCCAACCCAAGTTACGCCGAAAGGCGGCTGTGCGATAATCCCACCAGCTATAATGACCACCTTCAGCCGTAAATTTGCGAAAAGCATCGGCAAAGCCTAATTCCAAAATATCTCGTAAGGCTTGGCGTTCTGCTGGGGATGCCATAATGTGGCTTTCTGGATTTACTTTGTCGTGAATATCTATAGACTCCAAGGCAATATTAAAGTCACCACAGATGCAAATAGCTGATTGAGATTTAAGCAGAAATTGTAAATACTCTTGTAATATATTCAACCAGCGTAACTTAAATTCATATTTTTCACTGCCGATCGCAGAACCATTAGGCACATATAAATTTACAATCCGAATGCCATCAATCACACCTGTAATTACGCGTTTTTGCTCATCCCATTCTGGTTCTAAGTGAGGCAGTATAGCAGTGAAACCAGATGAAACATCTGTTAGTGGTTGACGGGAGATGAGGGCTACACCGTTATAAGCTTTTTGTCCTGATATATAGACGTGATAACCTAATTCTGTAAAAGGCGATCGCGGAAAGTCGGCATCTATGACTTTAGTCTCTTGCAAACAAAGCACATCCACAGGATTCTCACTTAACCAATTGCTCACCTGTTCAAGACGAGTGCGAATCGAATTAACATTCCAAGTAACAATTTTCATTTAGTTATATATCGAATTAATACGTGATATTCTCAATTATCAAAATTTTAGTTTTATTTAATTTTTATGTTAATGATCCTCGCAATTGCCTATTTTTACACAGTTTGACATTTTTCTAAAATTGATCCCGGCTGGTATTTTTAGTATTTACAGCTACAAAATCTACATTTTTGTAAGTTCTACTACAAAATATCCTAACTGCTTCTGATCCCCAAGGTAGATGAAATTTAAGGAAGGTGAGCTATATTTTATAGGGGTAGGCACTTAGTGTCTACGACATAGTAAATGGTCTTAAATGTATTGGTAGACTTGGACGTTACTGTTAACTAATGTTGCACTCTTCAGAGTCAGTTAAGTTAATTGAAATCTTAAAAGAGTCAGTAAAAATGCTTTGTCTTCTTGAAAAGGTTTTACTAATCTTCACAAAAAGACTTACTTACAGTCCGAACCAAAACAACTTATGAAAATCGCTCAAGTAGCCCCCTTATGGGAACAAGTTCCGCCTCCAAATTATGGGGGAATTGAACTGGTCGTGAGTCGCTTGACCGATGAATTAGTGCGTCGCGGCCATGAAGTAACTTTATTTGCTTCTGGTGATTCACAAACTCTGGCTCGTTTAGCAGCAATTTATCCACGCGCTTTACGTTTAGACAATAATGTCAAAGAGTATGCAGTGTATGAAATGTTAGAACTGAGCCAAGCTTATCAACAAGCTGCGGAATTCGATATCATTCATTCTCATGTAGGAATTGCGGCATTAGCCTTGGCGAGTTTGGTTTCAACTCCGACAGTGCATACTCTGCACGGCAATTTTACTAAAGACAACATTAACGTATACAGTCACCATCAAAAGCAACCATACGTCAGCATTAGTAACGCCCAACGGCAAATTAATTTAAATTATGCTGCCACAGTCTATAACGGAATTCAGCTGACAGATTATCCGTTTATAGCCCAACCAAAAGAACCGCCATACTTGGCATTCTTAGGGCGGTTTTCTCCCGAAAAAGGGCCACACCAAGCGATCGCAATTGCCAAGCAAACTGGCTGGCGCTTAAAAATGGCCGGAAAAGTTGATGTAGCCGACTCGAAGTTTTTTGAACAAGAGATTGCCCCTAAAATAGATGGTCAGCAAATTGAATATCTCGGTGAAATTAACCACACCGCAAAAGCTGAACTTCTCGGCAATGCTGCAATTACTCTTTTCCCCATTTCTTGGCAAGAACCTTTTGGTTTGGTGATGATCGAATCTATGGCCACTGGTACACCAGTAATTGCCATGAATTTAGGTTCTGTACCGGAGGTTATTGTTCAAGGTCAAACAGGTTTTATCTGCCAAAACTATCAAGAAATGGCAGCGATGATTCCCGCAGCTTTGAAACTAAATCGTCACGCTTGTAGAGAACACGTCAAAAACAAATTTAGCGTTACTCAAATGGTAGACGGTTACGAAGCAGTCTACAAAGAAATTATAAAAAATCGCATCAACCTTAACGGTTACATCCATGCCGCTAAAGTTCGGCAATAATTTACAACCTTTTTACCTGCGTTTTAACATCAATCTTATTTTAAGGAGGACATTGGAATGAGTATGCGAGCCAACAATTGCCCATGTTGCGGTGGTTCCCTACTGCGTCATGTCCGTCATGGTGAACTATATTGGTTTTGCCTGTCGTGCCGACAAGAAGTACCGCTGTTAACAGTTAATCGCGTAAATAATGGGGAAACCCGGAATACAGGAGTGCTAACTCAGCCAAAGATCAATACTTAAGTCTTTTAATTACTAGTTTGGCTGTTTTCGTATGTAAGTCTCCAGCTGATAAAATCAGGTGGAGCTTTTGAATTGGGTCACAAGCCTTGTTAGCAGCATTACTTTATGGTCAGGAAGATTTACGGTTAGAACAAGTCGCTGACCCCACACCAGCAGCTGGTGAAGTTGTCATACAAGTTGGTGCAGCGACAACTTGCGGTACAGATTTGAAAGTTTGGCGGCGTGGTGGTCATGCCAAGATGTTGAAACCACCCACATTGTTTGGTCATGAAGCCGCCGGAGTGATTGTAGCGGTGGGTGCAGGTGTTAGCAATTGGCAAGTAGGCGATCGCGTCGTGGCTAATAATTCTGCCCCTTGTATGGAATGTTTTTTTTGTCAACGCCAAGAATATTCCCTATGTCCGAATTTGACTTGGAATAATGGCACATTTGCCGAATATCTCAAAATTCCTGCACCCATAGTCCAGCATAATTTATTGCGTCTGCCGGATGAACTGCCCTTTGAGTTGGCGGCGATGACAGAACCATTGGCTTGTGTATTGCATGGTGTCGCCCGTTCCCATATCAAACCCAAAGATAGAGTAGTTGTTTTGGGAGATGGGGCGATTGGTTTAATGTTTGTCGCTGCATTAGCTGATACATCTGAAGTAATACTGTGGGGCGGAAATGACCACAGGCTAGAAATTGGTCAAAAACTCGGCGCAACCCAGACATTTAACTATCATCAAATGACTGATATTCCTGGTGTGGTGAAAGAACTGACCCAAGGTTGGGGTGCAGATGTAGTGATTGAAGCCACTGGTGTACCCAGTGTATGGGAAACTGCGATCGCTTGCGCTCGTCCTGGGGCAACAGTCAACTTATTCGGTGGTTGTCCACGAGATACAACAATTACCGTGAATACAGAACAATTGCACTACAGTGAACTTACTTTAAAAGGCGTATTTCACAACACACCTGAATATGTGCGATCGGCACTTGCCATGATAGCCAGTCGCAAAATCCCTTTAGAATTACTTATCAGTGAAAAGCGACCTTTAAAGGATCTAGAACAGGTATTTCATGATATGAAAGCGCGTCAAGTAATTAAAGTAGCAATGGTTTGTACTCAGGACTGAATTTCTCGATGATTGACCATGATCGTTTATTTAAAGAACTTCTTTCTAACTTCTTCCCTGAGTTTATCGAGTTATTTTTTCCCGATGTCAGTGCTTATTGGGAGCGAGACTCTATCGAGTTTTTACCACAAGAAGTATTTACAGATGTGACTGAAGGAGAGCGTAAAATACTCGATGTAGCAGCTAAAGTTGTATTTAGAAATCAAAATACTTTATTCATCATCCACACTGAACATCAATCTTATTCACAAACTAACTTCAATCAGCGAATGTTTACCTACTTCGCTCGACTGCATGAAAAATATGCGTTACCCATATATCCTATAGTCATTTATTCCCATGACACACCACTGACACCAGAACCGAACTCATATCGCATTTTCCTAACAAAAAGGTGCTGGAATTTAATTATGATGTTGTGCAATTAAATCAATTCAGATGGCAGGACTTTCTCAATCAAAGAAATCCTGTCGCTAGTGCTTTAATAGCTAAAATGCGGATGAATATTCAAGAACGCCCAATAGTAAAACTAACGTCCTTACAATTGCTGGCGAACTTAGAACTCAACCCAGCACAAGTACAATTGATATCAGGGTTTATTGATACATATCTCGATTTGAATGCTCAAGAAGAAAGAATATTTTAAGAGCAACTTGCTAGTATTGAACCACAGCAGGAGGAAAGAGTTATGCAAATTGTTACAAGTTGGATGAGACAAGGAATACAGCAAGGAATACAACAAGGAGAATCGACACTGATATTACGCCAACTTAACCGCCGTTTAGGTGAAGTGAATCCGCAATTGCAAGCACAAATTCAAAGCTTATCAACTGCGGAGTTAGAAGATTTAGGTGAAGCTTTGCTAAATTTTACAACCACTACTGACTTAGAAGCTTGGTTTGAAAATAGATAGTTAAAATTACTCAATTAGTACGGAGTGCCTTTTTCTTTTCTTTGGCGTTGTAATGCTTCTTCGTACCACTCCAATTCCTTTAAAAATTGACCAAATCTTTTAGTCAAACTTGCTTCTCGTGGAGTACCTGATTCATCCAAAGAGTCACCAATTTTGGAGATAGCAAACATGGTGGAAATAGTAACCATTCCCATCTCTCCTAGAAAAGAGCGTAACTGTATGGCTGCGCGTACACCGCCGAAGCCACCAACTGAGTAGGAAACAATTCCAGCCGGGCGGAAATAGTATTCTTCGAGATAATGATCCATAAGATTACTCAACCCCGGCTGAATAGAATGGTTGTATTCTCCGGTAATCACGACAAAACCGTCTGCGGTGCGGATATGTTCTGCTAATTCTGCCATTCTTACCGGAGCCTGACCTTGATCATACTCCTTGTACATTCGGTCTAAAATGCCAAAGTCATACTCCTTTGCATCGACAAAAATTACCTCATGGTTTCTTTGTTGGAGTTGATCAATGATAAATCTAGCAGCTTTGATGCCTTGGCGATCGCTTCTGTAGGAACCGTAGAAAACTAATGTTTTAAACATAGTAAGTAGGGAGTGGTAAGTAGGGAATGGGGTTTAGGGATTAAAAGACTTTCATAAATTCATTGTGAAATTTACTTAAAAATACTACTTTATCGTCCCTAGTCTCTAGCCCCTAGCCCCTGTTTTATTGCAACAGTCCAATCATGTGTAACAAACCATGACCAGTAACTAACTCAATAATTAAAGCAATAAAGCCTAACATTGCAATTCGACCGTTCCAGACTTCTGCACTCGTAGTCATACCCCATTCCCAACTTTCTGGGGGATACATCTTCACCCTTTTTTTTATTTGGGCTGCTTGTGATAGCTTGAAATTGGGTTGTTCTAGTGCTTCAATGACTAAATCAGCCAAAGCTCGAATAAATACTGGATGAGTATTTGGCGCAGGTGCGCGACGGAAGTTGTGAATTCCGGCTTCTTCAGCAATTTCTCGATATTCAATGTCAATTTCTTGCAGTGTCTCGATGTGTTCGGAGACAAAACTGATGGGTACAACCACGATATCTTTTACGCCTTGTGCGCCTAATTCTTTTAGCGCATCTTCAGTATAGGGTTGTAGCCATTCTACGGGGCCGACACGGCTTTGATAAGCCAAAGTGTGAGCATTGGGACGATTTAGAGTCTGCATAATTAAGTATGTGCATTCCTCAATTTCTTGCTGATAGGGGTCGCCAGCTTCTTCAACGTAGCTTTTGGGAACACCGTGGGCGCTAAAGAAGATATGCACATCATCAGGATGAGGACATTGGTCTATTTCCTGGGCGATAAGTTGTGCCATCGCTTGCAGGTAGTTTGGTTGTTTATACCAGGAAGGAATAACAGTGTATTCCAGCGGTTGTAGTTTTGGGTCTTCTCGCCAAAGTTTTTCTAATAGCCGGAAACTAGAACCACTAGTACTAATGGAAAATTGTGGGTAAAGCGGCAGAATGACCAATTTTTCGATATCATCTTGAGTTAGCAAGGCGATCGCTTCTTCTGTATAAGGATGCCAGTAACGCATACCTACGTAGATGTTAGCTTCTTGCCCTAAATCACTCAACTGTTCTTTTAAGGCTTCTCCTTGCGCTTCTGTAATTCGTCGTAAGGGAGAACCACCACCAATTTGCTTATAATTTGCTTGAGATGTTTTCACGCGCCGCGAGGCAATGAACCACGCTAGGGGTCTTTGCAACCAGCGAAATGGTAGGCGAATGATTTCGGGATCAGAAAATAAGTTGTACAAAAATGGCCCGACATCCTCTAACTTATCGGGGCCACCGAGATTGAGTAATAAAACGCCTACACGACCCATAGCAGTTATTTTCCCCCAACCTTTTCAGATTTTTTACTAATGTTAACAATATATCTTTATTAAATATAAAGCTTAACAGTCAGGAAAGATGCAATGGCCACAATTTTACGTGATTTAAGTTATCGGTATCAATGGTTGTATGATGCTATTTCCCGCGTAGCAGCTATCAGTGTTGGTGGTGAAACCCACTTTCGCCAACTTGCCTTACAAGGCTTAACAATTCATTCAGATACTCAGGTATTAGATTTATGTTGTGGTAGTGGGCAATCTACACAGTTTTTAGTGAAATCTTCACAAAATGTAACAGGATTAGATGCCTCACCAAAATCATTGCAACGAGCAAAACAAAATGTCCCAGAAGCCTCATATATAGAAGCTTTTGCTGAAAATATGCCCTTTGCCAATAATTCTTTTGATGTGGTACATACCAGCGCCGCATTACATGAAATGGAACCTGAACAATTACGACAAATTCTGCAAGAAGTTTATCGAATTTTAAAACCAGGAGGAGTGTTTACATTAGTAGATTTTCATGCACCGAATAATCCCATATTTTGGCCTGGTGTCGCAGTGTTTTTACTATTGTTTGAAACAGAAACAGCTTGGGAGTTAATCAAAACTGATTTACCAGGGTTATTAAAGGAAATTGGCTTCAATGTAGAGAAGACACAACTGTATGCAGGCGGTAGCTTACAAGTGATTCACTCCAAAAAATAGCCTCCTACTCAACAAGCAAACTTTCTCTAACTCTTTGCGCCTCTGCGTGAGGCATAAAAATTCTTGTTCTCCATCATTGATTGGAGAAACATGATCAAGCATCTCGACTCATCACAAAATCAAATAGATGATGCGCCATTTCTAATTTAGAACAATGGGCAATTTCTAATTGATGATTTTGCCCATCTAAAAAAATGGCTTGATTATTGTTACTCCCAAAACCACTATCTGGTTGATCTATAGGATTAGCAACAATTACATCTAATTTCTTCGTCTGCAACTTTTCCTTTGCAGGGGTGATTATATCTCCCGTCTGTGCAGCAAAACCGATTAATAACTGATGTGATTGCTTGAGTTGTGCTAGTTGGGCAACAATATCAGGTACAGGTTCTAAAGGTAATGCTTGGGGGAGCGATCGCTTGGGCAATTTTTCTGTACTATAATCTTTGGGCTTGACATCAGCCACAGCAGCCGACATGATAATCACATCAGCATTGGGTAAATATTCCAACATCACCTGTTGCATTTCTTCAGATGAAATCACGGGTATTGCCTGCACTCCCAAGGGTGCATCCCAACTAGCGACACCATGTATTAAAGTCACATTTGCACCACGATGCAAGGCGGCTTGTGCTAAAGCTAAACCCATCTTACCCGTAGAAGGATTACCAATAAATCTTACTGGGTCGAGATACTCTCGCGTTCCCCCAGCACTAATTAATATGCGTTTACTGACTAAATCTCGCTTACCGCCAGTATGTAATAAAGATTGAACACGGGTGACAATTTCTGCTGGTTCCGCCATTCTACCAGCACCGATGCGATCGCACGCCAGTAACCCCGATGCTGTACTCATCCCATGATAGCGGCTGTCTGTTAACAACTGCTGCCAATTGCGTTGCACTGTTAGCTGTTCCCACATATCCGTATTCATCGCTGGTGCTAACAGTACAGGACACCTAGATGCTAACACCGTATTCGTCAGCAAATTATCAGCCATTCCGTAGGTTAACTTAGCTAACGTATTCGCTGTTAAAGGTGCAATTACGATTAAATCTGCCCATTCGCCCAACTCAATATGCAACGGACGGGAGTGAGTTGGTTGCCAAAAATCATCATCAGTATAAGCTGGATGACGGGAGAGAGTCGCTAAAGTTAGGGGTGTGATGAATTCTTGGGCTGAACGGGTGAGAATCACGCGAACTTCCACCCCGCTTTTAAACAGCGTCGAAACCACCTCACAAACTTTATAAGCGGCGATACCGCCGCCTACACAAATAAGAACCCTTTTATTGCGATTTTCGCTTGGAGAATGAAAATTAGACATGAGAAAAAAATATGAAGCCTGAAATTAATTTCATACTTCATACTTTATACTTCAGACTTTATCTAAGCTTCATCGTAAGGTTCTAAATCTAAGAGGTAGATATACGGTTCCACTAATTCTGGACGCTGAAAGGCGATCGCTCGGAGTAGATGCCAATCGTTCAAACCTTCAAAAGCATTGCTATAATTATCGAGTTCCAGACGCGTAGCTAAGTCTTCCACATCTGCTGCGGTCATGGCAGCAATTTCTGTCTTGGAAATGCCTAGAGTCTTCATAATGCTTGCCCCTCCCTTATGCAGCATTTGCATCCAGCTTGGGTAAAGTTGCGCTTGACGCAACCACCCAATCTATATTACTCATTAGACGGCATTTCTTTCGTAAAAATTTGCATGATTTTTACCATAATTGTAAAAAATTTGTATTTAAGGCTACGCAATTGTCGTTAAAACAAAATTTCGTAACGCTTCTAACATTTGCAGATTAATTTCATGCCCCGCTTCAAATTCCAAATAATCTACCGCAAACCCCAGAAATTGCAACGCTTCCCGCGTTTTTATGGCTGCTGACAATGGCACAACTTCATCCTGAGTACCGTGCATAACTAAAGTCGGCGGAATCTCCTTTTTCCCTGTTGGTACTGCATCAGGATGTAAATACCCACTCATCACCGTTAAACCAGCTAAGGGTAACTTTAAGCCTACTTCTAAAGTCATCGCCCCACCTTGAGAAAAGCCACACAAAATCGTCCGCGATAAAGGTACGCCAGTGCTGCTTTCTAAAGATTGCAAAAAATCAGTGAGTAATTGCCGACTTTCGGCTAAACCCTGATACATATTCTCATTTCGCAACTCATACCAAGCTTTACCAACAGAAGAATAAGGATGGGGATAAGGTGCATTGGGAAAAACAAACTGGTAATTCGGTAACTGAAAATAAGGTAATAAAGATGCCACATCCTCAGCATTAGCACCCCAACCATGCAAAGCCACAATTAAGCCAACCGGGGGTTGAGAATTAGCCGGAGGGACATTGATAAATTGTAAAGACACAGACAGAAGTTACTCCCATAATTCAAATCTGTAGTAAATCCTATCTCCATAAGTAGAAATTTTGACAGGTTACAGGATGTGGGTAAAATTATTCTATTAATCCACTCGAACCCGGAAGCGTACAAAACCGAAATTACTACCTGATGTATAGTTGAGAGTGCCGAAATTCACCACTACTGCACCTGTGGGATTAGTTTGATTAGGACATACATTATTGGCACTTAAAGGCGCTAAAGGCGAGAAAAAGCTACCATTATCGCTATCCGCAGTATTAGTTCTGGGTGTGGTTGTGTTAGCTAAATTCACCAAAATTCCACTAGCAGAAGCAAAGCTGTTACTAATAAATGTTGTACTTGTAGGAATAGGGTCACAAAATCTAGCGTTTTGTATTGGCTGGTTGCCATCGGCAAGAAAGTAAATAGTATATTCAACTTCATCGCCACTTTGTAAGGTGAATTGCGAACTCAGATTAATAACGCCTATTGGGGAAAGTTGAGACCAACCTGCGGCGTTATCGTTTTGGTCATTAGGATCATCAATAAAACTACCAAAGTTGACACCACTCAAAGGCAAGCCATTTCTGACAACATTGGTAATTCGTTTTACACCCCGCAACCTGACAATTGGAGTGGGTATAGCAGAACCCACTGCCACTTCCTCCCCTACTGTTGCTGGGTCGTAAGTCACGCTGGTTGTGCCATTTGCCGTGGTTCGGGTAGGATCAAGATAAGTTGCAGTGGCACCATTGTTATACACTCCATCAGGCACAGTTGCAGCCACATCAGTAGTAAAAGTAATTTGCACGCTTGCGCCACCGGGAATATTGAAACTACCAAAATTTAGCGTCGTTGCACCAGCAGTTGGGTTAGTGATACTGGTACGTGTTGCACCACCATTCAATGTCACAGTAGGAGTAACCGAGCCATCAAAACTAAAACCGCTGGGCAAAGGATCGGTAATATCAATATTAGTAGCGGTAGCTCGGTCAGCTGCATTAACTACAGCAATGCTATAAGTTGCCTTACCTGGCTTAATAATTGGCCCTGGTGTACTGGTAGTTTTAGTAATAGTAAGTTGCGGAACACATTCTGCACCAGAATTTGCCCCAGGGATAGTACCTACAGATTGGCTGATACCACCGACACCTGCGGTAGCACCAAAATAAGGGTCTACAGGATCAATGGGGTCTTTTGCAGTGCCACTTTGCCCACCTGTAACGTTAACACCAGCACCAGAACTAGTAAAGACAACACCACCACCACCACCGCCACCTGGGCCATGAGCGCCATCAAAAGGTTCAGCAGCATTACTGTATTTAACGTTACCACCATTACCACCTCTAGCACTTACCGTTAAACCAGCAAGGTTATTATTTGCAGATCTTACTACTACGCTACCACCCGCACCACCTCCACCAGTACCATCTTGACGGACATCAAAAGCAGTAGCTCCATTCGCATTGATAGTCCCGCTACCACTGACACTTGCTGTGCGAATTAACACCATACCGCCACCATTAGCGCCACTACTAGCAATACCATTCGTCGGAACACCAGTAGTTGCACTAGTGGCCTGATTTGTGGTGCCAGCACCACCACCGCCACCTAAAACAACCCGATTAATGTTAGCAGGAAAACTAGCACCGCCAAAGCCACCAACATAGACACCAGATGTCCAAGAACGACCCCCCAGTCCACCAGTGCCGCCGTTGCTACCACCACCACCACCGGAATTGTGTCTGTTGTTGATTGGTTGACCATCAGTGCTGCCACCGCCAGCGTTGCCGGGTGCGCCACGGCCGTAACTCCCGCCAGGGTAGCCTTCAACACCATTGTCAATGGCTGAGATAGTGGCTGAGTTCAGTATATAGCGAGGTGTACCAGCAGTACCTTCTCCTTTGGAACCATTGGCATCACTAGTGGATGAAGTTACATAATCTGTACGGAGGAGGCCAGTAGTGCCAGTTAACTGACGACCTGCACCGCCACGGAAACCAATACCACTCACATCTACAGTGGCGCTGGCTAAATTCAAGTTGCCTGCAACATCATAAATTAAAATTCCGCCTGAAGAACCATTCCAAGGTGCCGCAGTGAGGCTAGAACTCATAGTGGCACTGGAATATTGCGGTACGCGGATGACTTGATAGGTTCTTTGTCCTTGGGAACCAAAAGGGGTATTATTATAGGAATTAATTAATCCTCCCGCATTTTTTCCCTGAATTGGGATTGAACCACCTGATACTGGGCCGGTAGCAACAACATATTCATAATTACCTGCTGTGAAGTTGGTATTGTTGAGGTTGCCACTAGCGCCTGTGGTTGCTGGAGTCAGGGAAACATTGCTATTATTGCCACCCCCAGAAACTCCATTACCGTAACTATCTGTGTTGCTGGAATCGATATCTGCGCCTTGCATTTGGATGATGAGTAACAAGTCACCCGCCGTAATGGGAGTCGTAGAACCGTTGGGGTTAATTGCACCAACAGGAATGGAGGTTGAACCTGCGGCAACGGTTGTATTTGTCGCACCAGGGTAGTAGGTGTTGATGATGCCGCCTAAACTGCTGGGGCCATCTTTACCAGGGGTGGCACATAATTGGGGTGTGACTTGGGCTGTGGCTGGTGTTTGGGTGAGTAATATTAGGCTTTGATAGCTGAGGGTAGTGAGGATGAGGGTGACGCTACGGATACGTTTTAGGAGATTGTGAGATGTTTGGGATTTTAGCATTTTGAATAAACCGCAAAGGACACAAAGAAATACGAACCACAGAGGAGCCAGTCGCGTGGGCGGGTTTCCTGACTTGAGCGAACTGGCGTAGCGCAGAGTTCACAGAGGAATGAGAGTTTGAGAGATTTTTTGTGTAAGTCCTAATTTTTAACTCTGTTACCTGTCACCTCCTATTGCTTCTATTTGCAAGTCTTTCTCTTGTTCTTCAAGGATGATTTCTAGCCCTCTGGTATCTTGGAAAATTATTTCTACTCGTCTATCTCTGGCTGTATCAATGACGGTGTTACCGGAGGTTCGTCGTTGTTTTTCGCCAAAGGTGCGAATGGTCATTCTTTCGGCAGCAATGCCTTGTTTTAGTAGGTAATTTCTCGCAGACATGGCGCGGCGTTTGCCTAAGTCTAAGTTATAGGCATCACTGGCACGAATATCAGTGTGGCCTTCAATTTCAATCACAATGAAGGGATATTGTTGTAAGACTTGGGCAATTTGGTTGAGAACTGTGCTGCTTTCTTGGCTGATGAAGTCTTTATCTAAGGCAAAGTGAATGATGCGGGGAACGTTGAGCCGGAGGGGTTCTGGTTTTGGTTCAGGTTGTGGGGCTGGTTGGGGTGCGCTGACACATTTGGGCGGTGAGGAAGTTGGTTGGGGAGAGGTAGAGGGATTTTTTGCTGAGGGGTCTATGATGATTGCATTGTAAGCTGGTTCAGAAGTACCGTATTTTGGATGGGTAGCGATCGCACTTATTCTCTCCCCAGTTCGCAAACCTGCTAAACTACCGCTAAAGTTACCTTTTTCATCGGCAGTTAACGTTGTGAGTGGTTCACTCAAGGGGCCGTAGTTATCATTTCCCTGGACGCGATATATCTGCACTTGAGTACCAGGGTCGGCTTGACCGCTAATTAAGGCTTGACCGTTAACTAGTAATAACTGAGAACTGGCAAATTCTGGTGCATTCATCGCGCCATTGGCTGTTTCAAGTCTGCGGTTGGGACTGTTACGTTTGGGGTTGGGGCCGTCTCCTCGTTGAAAGTCGCTGATGTTTAGTTGTTGTTGGGTGTTAAGGTCAATACTTAAACCTTCTAAATCGCTAAATTGATTATTTTGAATGATGTTTGCGATCGCACTACCAAAAGTACCATGAGTACCAAATGCTGTCACTGCTACTCCTGGCCCAGTTTGGTTGCGAATTTCGTTATCAGTAACTTGATTTTCGTTCCCCATTAAGTAAACTGCGGCTCGGCGCAAACGTCTACCGTTAAAGGTGATGCGGTTATCGTGAATTTTGACGTTACCTGTGGGTTTGAATAAATAAATACCAGCCCCATCGTTACCGCAAATCAAATTTCCTTGCAGTTGGGAATTAGTAATTACGCCTTCTAATCTCACAGCATCAGGCATTCCGGCTATACCGTTACCAACAATGATGTTTTCTGCCATGAAGGTATTTTCGGCACGTACAGAGGTAATAATTGCACTGCCTTCATGGTAAGAAATACGGTTACGTCTGATTTTTGTCCCAGTGCTGTTGAAAACGTAGACACCAAAAGCTGAGGTTTTCTCTGGCATTTTCTCATCTGGGGTAATGCCTAACCAGTTGTTTTCAATCACCACACCTTTGGGGGGAATGTCTTTGTCTCCAAAGGGAAAGTTACTGTTGGGTGGTTGTTGCTGTTTGGTATTGGGAGGTGGTAAGCGATGAGAAATGAAAATATCGGCTGGCGGTGTGGTTAATGTTGCACCTTGATTCAGGGAACGAAAACCGTAGATACTTAAACCGCGAATCTGCACATTATCGGCGACTACCGTAAAACCACGTAATATCTCTTGGTTTGCGGCGGGTGTGATAGCAACTATTGGTTGAGGAATGGCAATTTCCGCTGTTGCGGAACGGGAAGCATCGTAACTTGGTTGGCTAGTACCGTCTATGATTAATTTTGGTGTGGCTAAGGCTGGTAATTCTTGTTGTAGTTGGATAGTGGTTTGATTTGGCGGTAAGTTAAATTCAATTCGCGCGTTGTCATTGCTGGGTTTTACTTGCGCTTTTTCTTGGTTACTCAGTTTTTCTACGGAGAGATTACCGTTTACTAGGTCAATGGCTTCGCGTAAAGTGAGTTTGTCGTCTGGTTGTATTTGTCCGTCTTGGTTACTGTTGACTGTTACTTGTAGGGATGTGGGAGATGGTTGAGCGATCGCAATTTGGTGTAGGGTTGTTAGGTAAACAAGTAAGATAGAAACGAACCGCAAAGGGCGCATAGACGCGATAGCGGCTTCCCGCAGGGTAGGACACAAAGGAAGAGGAGTTTGAGAGGGTTTTAGGGAATAAGGGTGGTTTTTTGATATCATTACTCTCCTCACTTCGACTCTAAGGCTACTGGTTGAACTACTGACTCTTGCTGTTGTGGTGGTACTACTTTTTGCCTACCGAAACCACCGAAAAGCTCGTTGAGTTTAAAGCTGATGTTTAAATAGGGGCCGCCGGCGGAGCGATAACCGCTAAAATCTCGGTCATCTGCGCTTCCGAAGGCGTAACCGACACCAATTCTTAAATCTGGTGTTAAATGATACCCACCTTCTACAGCTAAACCAAATTCGTTGAAGCCTTGTTCTGGTTGACCTAGCCAACGTCCTTCTAAGGCTAAGTCTGTGCGGTAGCCTAGTTGGTAAGTTGTGCGTAACTGTGCTAAGTGAATGCTGCTGTGATTGGTAAAATCTTCGGATAGGGAAGTAGAACTGCTGCGGAAGGCGTATTTACCATAAAGTTCCCATTGCCAGTTGGGTGCATAAATCGCTTCAGCTGAGAAAATATGGTCTATGGAACCGTTACCGCTACCGGCTAATAAGGTATCTGGTGTGGTGGCAGGGTTTTGGCGATATTCATACCCTAATAAAGCGTTGAATTTATCATCGTTGGGGTCACGGTAAGCTAACCCGACGCGCAGATTTGCTGTGTTTCCTAGTCCTTGCAAGAGTTGATTTGCGCCGCCTGCTTGTTGATAGCGTACCGCCGCAGTTAAAGCTGGGGAAAGTTTACCAGATGCGGCGGCGGAAATTACCGTATGATTGCCTTCACTGCCACTACGATGTTCTAATCTGGCGTTGGCTTGGAAGTTGGGGTTATCGGTGTAATCTAGGCCGATGCTGTAAACATCACCCGCAAACAAACCCAATGAGGAAGCAGTTTGTCCAACTGCGTAAGGTTGAGCAAATCTGATACCTGTGGCGGAATCTCCAAAAATATCTTTAAAGATATGTTCGTAACCGAGGCTTAATTTTAATCCTGGTGCGAGGCGGATACCATGATTAAGGGATACAGAACCTTGGTCAGTCATCCCATCAGCGCCGCCTAAAATTGAGTAACGACCTCTGACGGTGGTATCTGGGGAAAATTTATGTTCGACCATTGTATCTAGACTGGTGATGCTATTGCCTTGTAATAAGCCACCTTCATAAAATTGGTGTGCTAGTCGCATACTTACGCCAGGATACAATGCCCAATCTAAGCCGAATGTTGTGCGGTTGGGATAGAGTGGGTCACTTTTGCCTAGGTTGAGTTCGTTTTGCGTGTGAAATGTAAGTGATTCGGATAAGGGAACGTCAAGACGAGAGACTAACTGGCTGGCGTTTCCGTTGAATTTGTTAGTAATGCGGTCTTTTCGGGAACGGTTGACGTATTCCAGACTTAAATCTGATTGACCGATTTTTTGTTGAATACCTGCGCGGATGGTGGTGAGGGAATTATTAATTTTGCTTCCTGGTGCGGCTTGGGGTTGGGGGTTGAATAAGTCAACTAACTGGGTGCGTTCGGCTGGGGCGATACCAAAATTATCTTCGCGATCGTACCCTAGATTAAAGCTGGTGGTTTGTCCCAGTTTCCCAGTTAAGGACGCACCGTAGCGAGTTTGTCCGGGTGTAAAACTCCAAGTGGCGTTATTGGCAAAGTTTTCGGTGACGGAACGATAGTAAGCTTGTCCTTGGAAGTTTTTACCAAGATTTGCACTGGCTTCTAAACGGTACGCGGAACCACTGACGTTACCAAAGGCGAGGGTATTATGGCGAGAGTGTGCATATTCTCCGATAATTTGCCCAGAATTTCCCAAAGGTGCAAATAAATCAAATCCGTATAGTTCAAAATCTTGCTGTCCTTGGTCTTCTCTGAGGTAACTTGCACCGACAAATGGACTACCGTTTTTTGTATTGAGGGTGTCGGAAGTTCTCAGGTTATATTGCAGTCGTCCAGCGTAAAGCTTGCTGTCTTCTCCAGCGTCGTTTTGATAGGTAACGACGATGCGGCGTACTAAAGTTTTACCAAAGGGGTTTAATTCTGTGGCGACAATGGGACGACGGAATAATAATGTACCGCGATCGTAATCTATTTCATAGTCGGAACCACGGGATAAAGCTTTACGTTCCAAGACTGTACCGGGACGATTGATTTCTTCAGCTTCGATAAAGACGTTTTCACTACCGGGAATAACTAAGCGACGGGAAAGGAAATAGTAACCACTGGTTCCGTTGGGGGTAATTGCATCGCGTTGGAAACCTTGAATATTGTTGGCGTATAAGGCTGTTAGTTGCAGGTTGCCAAAGTTGTAATTACCTTTGAAGCCGTGGAGTTGTCTGGTGGTAGCTGTATATAACTGGGATGATCTGGCAAATTCTTCGGTGTTGTAGTCACCCCACATAAAATAGTCTAATTCTGCACCGGGGATGTCTGGTGTGCGTTCAATGCGAGCATACACACTATCTGTAGAAGGTGCAGTGTTAGTAAAGCTAGAACTATCACCATAAACTGGATAGTCTTTTTCACAAGATTGGATACCACCAAACAGGCGATTATCTCCGTTACAGTCTTGATTCAAAGGACGTTTGCTATTGAATGCGCCTGTAAATAACCAATCTCCAACTTTGCCAGTGGCGAATACAGCCGCATCTACATCTACACTTGTACGACCGATTTTATCAGGGTTGAGATAGTCACGGAAACTACCTCGGTAATCCGTACCGCCTGCACCAATTCTAACGTTAATGCTACCTGTGGCTAAGGAAGGACGCAAGTTGGTAATAAATTCTACATTCGTATAAGCTTCAATCTCCGCATCTTGATTAATAGCCGCCCGGATTTTCACGTTTTGGGCAACTAAACCTGCTTGGAGTGTGGCTGTAAACTCACCTTTACGAGCGAGTACCTGAAACCCTGGTACGTCTTTATCTTGGTCTGCACCCACAAATTGACCTGCACTAGCGGTTAAGGTGACAGGGATATCTTCAGTGATGATTTCGCCTTTTTCGTCAGTAATTTTACCTTCTAAGGTGATAGTGGAACGTCCATCGGCGGGGATTCTGGGTTCTTGGGTGGGTGCGATCGCAATTTTTTTCTGCACCTCCTCAACCGTGACTTTCACACTGGTTGATTTACCATCAGCACCTTGAGCAATTATGGTATTTTCACCTTTATTTAACGGTACGTTATACCAAATCAAGGTGTTTAACTGTTGTGCTTCATCTTTATGCAAGTATTGGGATATAGCCGCATCTATGGGTTTTCCATTCAATGTCACCGTTACTTGGTTATTAGGGTGATATTGCACTCCCAAGTTAGTAGTTTTGGCAGTTGTTACACCTGCAACTGGTGTGATAATGCGTATTTCTGAGTTAATAGGGGTTACGGCTGTTTCTGGTGTCTGCTTGTTTACTGCTTTCTCTCCAGCAGTAAACCCATCTATATGATCTGACGACATCGAAGATGATGCAGCATCTATCTCTTTGTCATTCGCAACTATCAATTTATCAGGTTGGCTTGGTCTTGGTGGCGAAAAAACAGCTTCTATATCATCTTCTACAGGTGCAATTAACTCTGGAACATTAGGAGATTCAACTTTTTGTTGTGTTTGTGGTGGTGTTTGTGCAGTCGCAGCCGCAACTGGGAGGATAGGAAAGGCACTACAAATGCTTAATAATGTTAAGTCACGCTTTCTAGCACTAATCTGCGTCATCTTACTTACGTCCTTCCCCTGATGCTGGTGTAACTGCAAAATTCATCCGTCCCATACTTCTGGGTGCGAGTCGGACGAGGCGTGATTGGCTATTTTTCTCGATGTTGTAGAGGTTGGGTGCAAGGCTATATCCGGGTAGGCTGGTTAAATCTAAAGTTCCAGTCCGATTACCAGCAATTACGTTAGCTAGAGAAAACATCCCATTGGCATCGGTAAGGATGCGGTTTCCGTCATCCATATAAATTACGGCGTTGGGTATCCCCGGTTCCCCTGGTTGTTGTTCGCCATCAAAGTTTTTATCAACAAAGACTCGTCCAATCAAAGTTGCACAATCGGAGATAATACCGGGACGAATCTTGAGTAAATGGCTGGCTGTGTTGCTGCGGATATTACCTGCGGCGGCGACGGCTAAATTTTTCCCTGTTCCGCGAACAGCATCGGGTGTGACTGTGACTGCATAGACGACATTCATCGTTCCCTGTGCAGGGATAGTACCAGCGTAGTTGATAGTTACTGTGCGGTTATCTCGGCTACTCGATACAGTTACGGGTGTGGTAGTGTTATTGCTGGTTAAAGATACTTGCAGCGATCGCGTCTCGAAATTCAAGCCGAGAGGTAGAGTATCGGTAAGCGTGATATTGCTGGCGGGAGAGTTACCAGTGTTGCGAATAACCAGCCGATAAACCACGGTATCACCTGGTTCTACGGCGATGCGATCGGCAGTTTTGACAATCTCTAAAGCAGTTGCACCTCTAGTAAAGAACACAGTATTAGAAGTAACAGGCTGAATATTGTCGCCTCCCAACACGGCTGTATTAGTAGTTTCATCAGCAATTACCGCTGAAATGCCAACAGAAAAAATTCCAGGAAGCAACACCAGCAGAAGAAAATGATTCTGCTTCCAGTCTTTAATGAAATTCATAGCTAAATTCAAAAATGTATTTGCCTGTAATAAAGAATCGAATATCAGTAATTAGAATTAGGAAAATTTATGATTGAAAATAACTAATTATGATTATTTAAAACACCCTTGTTATAACTAAAACTAAATATGCAAATTGAATATTATGCTCTTCACCACAATATTTTTTACATCCAGATGTTTTTACCAAGCAATACACAAAATTCACATTCTTTGGTATTCAATATATGTTTTAAAATTTCTGTTGACGTAGATATTTAATTCCAAATATTCCGTTCGACTGAAAGTCTCATGCTAGGCAAACAAAGTCTGCTTATGCAGATGAGTGTAGTCTGTCTAGTAACGATTTCAATCATCCAGCATTCATTACAAAAGTTGATGTATTTATAAATGAGAGTAAATCTAACCATTACAATCACTCTCAGAAAATATTTGGTTATGTTTATGCTTCTTTTTAGGCAAGCTATGATGATTGAGACTGTTATCTATTTTTAGGTAAATGCTCTCAAAATCCAGGTAGATGCAGCGGATTAATTAAGACAAATATAACTATGATTATATTAAATGGCAATTAATTTACAGGAAAATCATTCTTGGCTGATCAACATAACAAATTTTGTCACTGTCAACGTGGAGATTGCGATATTTATCCACTAAATTATGATAAATTTCGATATTCCTCCTAGTATTTACTGTCTTAATCAATAACCAAAAAATACTTTTATTTCTAAAATAGTAATTATACGAGTATGGAAAGATAAAAGTTTATAGGGAAATTCACTATTTACAAAAATGTGGATAATCGATAAATATTTCGCGACAGACGACAACCAAGAAATTTTTAATTCGCGACAAAACTATTTATCGTCAACTTTTAATTTAAAGATTTGAGAAAATATAAACAAGTAAAAGTGAATTTATTGCTATCTAATCATATTTCAACATCAAATATACTTTACTGATTCTTAAATATATCTAAGTAAAATCGCCCTAGTTATTTTGTGAATAAACAGCGAAACTAAGTATTAACAAGTAAAAAACTAATCATCCAACTTGTATTTATTATTATTTTGCTAATCCATATTATTTCCTCAGTGGTGAAATATTATTCCCAGTAATCAGGAGACACTGCCATGTTAGAGTTAACCCTTGAAAATACAAAAGCTTTGAATTCTCAAGCGACACTTGAGAAAATGCTCCAAGATTCTGAATATTCCCCAAGAAGATCACAAAACAAGACTTTTCCTTCTTTACAAATTGCTGATATTATTGGCAGAGCTTTTATTATTGCTTATAAGGAACAAACTGATTTACTTGAATCAATTTTGATTAAAGAAGGATTACTGTGTGGAGTTCTCAGACAAAAGCACCAACCACAATATAAAAACTTTTCTCCAAGTTATCTTTGTCTACTCAATCATTTAAGTGCTTGGCAAATAGCTGCAAAAGAAACTCAACCCACTTTAATTGTTGAGGCAGATTTTGTTCCAGTTGTAGGATTGGGCAAACTGCCTTTACCTTTTAATCCCTATCAAACAAATGTTGGTATGTGTTGGCTATACACTTGTGCATCTCAAATATATAGTATTTCAGCAGATGGCTATGCAGAAGGTTTTTCTGTATCAACCGTTGCTTATATTGTTACTCCTCAAGGTGCTGAAAAATTAATTAGATTTGCAGAAGAACTCCTACAAAAATTAGAACCTAATGCTTATTCTACTTGGGATACTTATCTTGATAATTTTCTGCGCCATCATAACTTGAAAAACTACATCCCTTTCCGCAATTATGGAGAGCATGGTGGTTTACCAAATCTAGAACATTCTCGTTATGGATTAAGTAAAACTCATAGGGCGGATGTTCTCTATGATAATTTGGCTTTTATGCCTATGTATGCCTCAAAAGGAGGTGTAAATTATTTTAAATTCTTCTCTGTGAGACTTCAAGCACGGATCAAAGGCATAGTTCGGTTGCTAATAGGTAAATTTCTCCGATTGCCAGTTCTGAAACGTTCTCATGTACCTGCTAGGTTAGCAAATTTCGCTATTCGCCGACAGTTGTTTCCTTATATCTAAACTTAAGTCTATGTTTCTCAGTGTATGAGAATGAAAACATTACTAATGTTGAGCGTTGACAACAGTTGGCAGTATCCCAGTTTTTAGTAAAAGTGATAGAAGTCCGTCAGGATGAGCAATATGGGTCTTTTTACCTAAAGATGAACCCAGAACAATCCTATAAGTATATTTCCATTAAGCCATAGTTACAAATCAAGTAAGGTATAGGAGAATAAAAGAACGAGTTTTTCTCATAATTCCCAATTGCTATAGCAACTCAAAAAATAGTCTTTAGTGTGGTTTGGGTAGTGTTAATGCACAGACTTGCGTACCTATAGACAAGTTGAGGTAAAAATATGGATGCTAACAAACTCTTGAATTTATATGCAGCAGGAGAAAGGGACTTCGTAGGTGCAAATCTGCATCAGATCAATCTTTGTGGTGCTGATTTGAGGGGCGCAAACTTTGTTGAAGCTGACTTAAGTGGAGCAGATTTAAGCCAGACTAACTTGATTGGATGTAACTTCAGTCGGGCGAATCTGACTGATGCAGATATCAGTGGTAGCAATCTGAGTGGTGCAAATTTGAGTGAAGTAAACTTAATAGGCGCAGACTTGATTAAGGCTAACCTCGAAAAAACAAATCTCAGTCGTGCAGATTTGCGGGGTGCTAATTTGTCACTGGCAAACCTGCTAAGTGCAAACCTCAGCGAAGCAGAATTGAGTGGTGCAGATTTGACAGGTGCTAATCTCAAGAAAGCAAATTTGATTGCTAGTAATATTAATGAAGCAGAAATTAGCCGTGCTGATTTTACCAAAGCAATTGTTACAGAATATGAGATGACTGGCAAAGTAATGCACCTAGGTTTATCTCATAAATGGGTAACTTGGGCTGGCTGTGATAGCACGGTGCTGAGTGCTGAGTGCTGAGTATAAATCTAGTAAAGTTAAGGCTTTGAGCAATCAACACTGTCTTAAGCTAGGTGACTACGGCTGTACTAATCATTACAGAATGTAATAGGGACACAACCGCGATCGTGTCCCTAACAATTTTTATCTGCCAACAGCTAAAATTAAAGCGATCGCCTGTACAATTCTAATAAACTAAAGGTCTAGCACCACTCATCTGACGCAACGAATTGATACAGGCGGGACAGTCGCAACCAAACAAAGTAACTGCCATTTCGCTTTCTTGGTCACTGAATTCTAGCATTGGCACATCTTCTTGTGAAAACTCTACCTCAGCCTGATCTGTGGGTATCTGCGCTAACACAGACGCTCTAGCACATACTAAGCCAACTTTATGCTTGTTGCGGATGCAAGATAAACGGTCTTCTATATTTTTGACTACTGGTTCGGCTGCTTGTGCTTGATTCAACATCGCTGTCATAGACAAAATAGAACTAATCAGCACAGGGGTAGAAAGTAAACTCAGTATAATTTTATTCATTGGCTTCCTAAAGAATTCCTAACTACTCAAAATACTTCGATTAAATCTTACGTTTACCATGAATGTCCATCAGGAGCTTATGTTTCCCAGAGATGAGATCTAAATAATGATTAACGCCTGGTCATTTCAAACAATTGTTGAGCATTTTTACTTAAAAAAGCCTCAAACAGTTCTGGCTTTCCTGGTTGAGTTTCTATGAGGTAACGCTGGGCAAGTTCATAATAAGCGTAAGTCCAAGGAATCTGGATTTCTGTATGACTGCTGTCATCCAGCACATTCACCATTTCCGTCACCGCTTGAGTTGCTGTTTGGCGTAAACCACAAGTAACATTTCCTTCAATTTCGGCTTTCATTGGTACACCCAAGTTAGCCAAAGCACTAGCAGTAGTTTCTATATCTGGATATGCAGGAGTATTTTGGCGGTTAATGTAGGCTGTGAAGTGGTTGACGGCGTAACCGTGGAGTAACACCCAAGCGCCATATTGGGTTATTTTATTCACTTCCTCCACGACGGAACGTCGTGGAATTTGCCAAGGTCGAGTGAAAGTTTGCTTTAATTGTTGGATAATGCTGGCAAGATTATTTTCATTTGATACAACAGGTGTCAAATAAGAGATACTTTTTTCGGGAATTGCAGATACTGTTTGATAAATCAATCGGACAATATTTTCTGGTAATTCATCAACAATTAATTCACTAATAAACAGTTTGGGTAAATCGAATTCTGCTTGTTGGGGATGGCGATAATGACGTGCATAAAGATGAGTTGCAGCAAATTTATACTCTCCCGCAGGTTCGTAACCCAAGGCTAAGGCTATTTGTGCTAGGTGGTTGATACCTAAGTTAATTTCACCTTGGGGAGTATCGACTACTAATCGCAAAGACCGAAAGGCGATGTGGTCGTTGGTGAGGGTTCCCCCCGCGTTTATAATCATGTTTTGGTAGATTTGGGCGTAATTGACTCTGGCTTGATATTCTTGCCAAAGTGCTTCCCAGAGATCAGATGCGAGTTCGGGTTTCATATATCTCACGCAGAGGCGCAAAGAGGATTCAAAGAGACTAGAGGCTAGAAAGTAAAATTTTTTACTCAGAAATTAGCAGAATATCGGAGAGAATTTCGAGGGCGGTTTGGATTTGGTTGCTGTCAATAATTAGGGGTGGACAAAAACGAATGGCGGTTTTACCGCAACCGAGTAATAGCAGACCACGTAAAAAGGCTTCTTGGATGATGCGATCGCGTAGTTTAATATCATAATTACCGGCTGCATCAACTAAATCTACCGCTACCATCAATCCTTTACCTCTGGGTAAAGACATTCTGGGAAATCTTTGATGTAACTGGGTTAAGCCAGCTTGTAATAGTTCACCCATTTGGGTAGCATTGGTCATCAAGCCGCTTTCTAAAAGTCGCAAAGTTGCCAAACCTGCCGCACAAGCCACAGGATTTCCGCCAAAGGTGGTGGCGTGGGAACCAGGCGGCCAAGTCATTAATTCTGGGCGGGCGAGAATTGCACCGAGAGGTAAACCACTGGCGATACCTTTAGCTGTGGTAATAATATCAGGCATAACACCCCAATGTTCAGTAGCAAACAAGCGACCTGTACGCCCCATCCCTGATTGCACTTCATCCACTACCATTAATATGCCGTAGCGATCGCAGATATCTCGAATTCTTTGTAAAAATCCATCTTCGGGGACAATATAACCGCCTTCCCCTTGAATTGGCTCGACAAAAATCGCTGCGACTTCCTGGGGCGGTAGTATAGTATGAAATAATTGTGTTTCTAAATAATCTAAACTCGCGTGAGTACCGTAAGGAATGTGCGTTACACCAGGGACTAACGCCCCAAAGTTAGCCCGCTGCACTGTTTTGGAACCTGTCAGCGACATTGCGCCGTAGGTGCGTCCGTGGAATGCACCCAAAAAAGCGACAATAAGCGATCGCTTGGTGTAATATCGAGCTAGTTTAATTGCTCCTTCGTTAGACTCGGCCCCAGAGTTGGTAAAAAATATTTTTGCACCTTCAGGGAACGGGGCGCGGAAGGCTAACTTCTCTGCCAGTTCCACCATTGGTTCATAATAAAAATCCGTCCCTGACATGTGCAGCAAACAAGCTGACTGTTCTTGAATGGCTTTGACAACTTCCGGGTGGGCGTGTCCAGTCGCAGTGACGGCGATACCAGCAGTCATATCTAAAAATACGTTGCCGTCCACATCTTCCACCATACAGCCTTGACCGCGAGCTACAACTAAAGGATAGTCACGGGTATAAGATGGGGAAGTTACAGCGCGATCGCGTTCTACAATTGCTTTAGCGCGAGTTCCAGGTAAAGTCGTCACCAAACGCGGCACACTAGGTAAAGGTTGATTAATGGATATGCTTAACATTTTTTAGATTTTTTAGATTATTGATGATTAAACAGTCATGTAAGATTTTTGACAGTATCATTTGCTGCCATTTGCATAAATGTTACGTATTGACAGAAAACCGATAATATGGGCTATTTTCTTCTGCATAAATCTCGAAAATTCTTCATGAATTCTCCGAACGATTTAGCACAAGAGTTTCATGGCTATGCTCTTACTGAGTATCTATAATTTGCCAAATATGGGAAGTACTGATTTTTGCTACGCTAATTACACCAAGATGAACTTGCTAAAGCTAACAGAGTTATGCTGCTTGATCAGGTATGGATGAAATTTGCACCAGTTATAATGCCACTATTGTAATCACGGTTTCTGGATTGTCAAATTAATATCACCCAGGTATTAAGCAAGTGTAATTATTATTGATTAATAGAAATTTTTACCACCTATGAGTAACTTCTTCCGTCAAAAACTCAGCCTCTCTTTGGGTATCGCCGCCTTATTAACTAATACCCTCGTCCATAGCTATTTCTCCTCTCTGGCAAAAAACACAGAACTAGCTCAAGCGGAGAATATTCAGGATAATTTTGCTTTATCTCAACCGCAAGTTTCCTTAGCAGCAATGCAAACTTTCAGCATAAATCCGCCTGATAAATATGCAGCATCAGTATCTGTGGGTTATCCAGTTATTGATGAGTGGAAGAATTATAAATTTAGTATTAATGGTAATCAGATTTTATCTTCAACTAAATTGCCAGCGAGTAAAGTGAATTTCAATCAGCCAGATTTATTAAGTACCCTGGTTAATACCCGCCAATATTTCCAAGACCACAATTCTGATGATCCAGATATCCAACGAAAAGGTTTATTAGGAACTCAAGGAGTCAGTGTAGAAGATGTTATCAAAACTTTAGACTTTATGATTGTTGTCTTAAAAGAAGACATGGCGAATAATCGTCCAACCCGTCTGCAAGATCCAAACTTTATTAATAAGAATTTTCGAGTGATTAAATGGAATGCTTATAACAAGCAAAACACGCGTCAAAAACAGTTACGCATCACCAAGTACGCAGTTTTTATCCACCCAGGTTCTCGCAAGAAAACAGCTAAATTTAATACACCAATTTATAGTTTAAAAGATAATGCAGCCACAGATAAATTCTATACTAGATATACTAAGCAAGATGTTTTATCGGGGATTTATGAACCTGGAGGTAAAGAATTTGGCAAGGTTCAACCCTTAGCTTATTTGACCCGTGACGGTTTAGAAGAAGCACTTTTACAGGGTACTATTTTGATTAACTTCACTGATGGCTCTCAAGCATTTTTCAATGTAGATAGAAATAATGGGATGTCTTATATCCGGGGGGTAAAAGGCACCGCCCAAAAACGTTATTGGTATTTTAAAAAGGTAGATGCCATTAAAGGTTATGGTCACAAAATAGATGCCAAAATTTCGATTAAACCAGGAGTGACCTTTGCGGGAGATGTTTTGAATATTGGGGTAGGTAAAATAGTAGTAATAGAAAATAACCAAGGCGGACGCAAAAATCTCAGAATGGGAGTAATTGCAGATACAGGTGGAGCATTTTTACCGAATCTGTATCAACTCGATTTTTTGGCCGGAATTTTTCAAAATCGGCAAGAATTCAACCAACATATTAGGCAATTACCTGAATACGCTACAGCATATTTTTTAGTAAAGAAATAAATCCTAGCTTCTAAATATAGGCTGATAGTTTCTTGCTGCTTGCTTGATACCTTGCACCATTCTCAATAACCTAAGATTGGGCAATACCAACAACGTAAAAATCAGGTATTACTCAAAAACGTTCAACCCTGTAACCTGTAACCTGTAACCCGTCACCTGCAATAAATTGCAGACAAAAATGGGCTGAAACTAGCTTTTAAGTTATTGTGTCAGAACATAACTTCACTACATCAGCCCTTTATCATCTATGCTTTTTTTGACGACGGTATTGATTTAAACCAGTATGCACCCAGAAAAATAATTAAGGCACTATCAAAACTGGGCAAGGAGAAAGATTAATCACCCGTGTGGTAACGCTTTCAGTTGCACCCTCATCTGTTAAACCCAGACCTCGACAACCCATAATAATTAGATTTGCGCCGATTTCATCAGCAACATCACAAATGGTAAATGCTGGTTTACCTTGCCGTTCTAAAACTTCAGACTGAATACCCTCCTGTAAGAATAAGGCTTGAGCATTTTCTAGTAGTTTAGCAACTACCTCTGGTGAAACCATCGGATCAGGACTTGGTGCTTCTGCCGAGGTTTCCTCAACCACAGATAGCAATACCAAGCGGCTACCATACTTCTGCACGACATTGGCAACTACATCAGCAGCTTCCCGTGCTTCCCGACTTTGATCGATTGGAAATAACACTGTCTTAAACATATCTCTCCTCCGCACCCCAGACTCCGGTAAAATCTTGATGGTTATACTTTCAAAACGATAACAAAAAGGCAATCAGGAGGGTTTGGCTGTGTCCAAAAAAAGTTTAGCAAGTTTATCGGCGGCTGATATTTCTGGTAAACGTGCCTTAGTGCGAGTTGACTTTAATGTGCCTGTTGATGAGCAAGGTAACATTACCGATGATACTCGTATCCGCGCTGCGCTGCCAACCATCCAAGATTTAACAAACAAGGGTGCTAAGGTAATTCTGGTAAGCCATTTTGGTCGTCCTAAAGGCGTAGACGAGAAACTGCGTTTAACACCAGTGGCCAAGCGTTTGTCTGAGTTGTTGGGTAAAGAAGTTGTCAAGACTGATGACTCTATCGGCGATGAGGTCGCTAAAGCAGTTGACGCTTTGCAAAATGGGCAAGTGCTTTTACTAGAAAATGTCCGCTTTTACAAAGAAGAAGAGAAAAACGATCCAGAATTTGCGAAAAAACTAGCCGCGAATGCTGACTTTTATGTCAATGATGCTTTCGGTACTGCACACCGCGCCCATGCTTCGACAGAAGGGGTAACTCAATTCTTGAGTCCTTCTGTGGCAGGATATTTGGTGGAGAAAGAATTGCAATACCTCCAAAATGCAATTGAAAATCCCCAACGTCCTTTAGCTGCAATTGTTGGTGGTTCTAAAGTATCTAGCAAAATCGGCGTTATCGAAACTCTTCTAGAGAAGTGCGACAAGCTAATCATTGGTGGTGGGATGATTTTCACCTTCTACAAAGCCCGTGGTTTGAATGTTGGTAAGTCTTTGGTGGAAGAAGACAAGCTAGAACTAGCAAAATCTTTAGAAGCAAAAGCAAAAGAAAAAGGTGTTACCTTCTTGCTACCTACAGATATTGTATCGGCTGATAAATTTGCCCCCGATGCCAATGCAACCACTGTCAGCATTGAGAATATCCCTGCTGATGGTATGGGCTTAGATATTGGCCCTGACTCTGTAAAAGTCTTTCAAGAAGCGTTGGCTGATTGCAAGACCGTAATTTGGAACGGGCCTATGGGCGTGTTTGAGTTTGATAAATTTGCTGTCGGTACAGAAGCGATCGCACACACTCTCGCAGAAATTAGCAAAACAGGTACAACCACCATTATCGGTGGTGGTGACTCTGTAGCGGCTGTAGAAAAAGTGGGTTTGGCTGACCAAATGAGCCATATTTCCACAGGTGGCGGTGCCAGCTTAGAATTACTCGAAGGCAAAGTTCTGCCCGGTATTGCGGCTTTAGATGAAGCGTAATTAGAAGTATGAAGTGTGAAGTATGAAGTGTGAAATTTCATACTTCACACTTCATCTTGGCAATTTAATTTGCCAACCACAAAGCTAAGTTGCGAAGATATGTTTTAATATCTTCCAAAGCGCGGGGTTCGTTTTTCATGCCATATCCAGGTGGTTCATCAACAAAAGTGGGACAACCCTTAGTAATATCCCAGTTGTAATCCACAAAATGATGAAAACTGGAAGTAGCTACAGTACGTCCTAAGTTATTACCGTGGGCATCCTGGTAATGGTCAATTGCCACAATTAAATTAAAATTACGCCCTGTAACTAAGCTATTTCCTAAAGCAATTACCTGCGCTTTGGTATTGCTGGGAGGTATACCAATACCACCTTCGTGGGGATGGGCGGGGAAAAATTCAATCACGCCTGAAGGTGAATTAGGGTTTTTTAATAGTGCGTGAACAGGTTCAACAACGGTGATTTTCTGATAGTCACCATTGGCACCAGAATGATAGTTAGGCCAAGAAATATAAGTGGTGTAAGGGTCATCTCGACACCAGCGAGATTGATCAGGATCGGGATTTTTGCTGTTGAAATAATGGATATCACCAATATCAATTAAATCGCACATAGAACAGCCCATATCTTGATGGTCGCGTGTGGTTAAAATACCGCCACCACGTCGGCGAAAAGCGTTAATTCCGGCAATATCTTTGGCTGTTAAACCGTCACCAATATCTAAAGCAAATAGCCAAAGTTCATCAAAATCAGATTGGTCAAGGCTTCCTAAAATGGGATCATTGCCTTCTGCGTCGGCAGAGCGATCGCGTGCTACAACTTCAAATAGAGAATTTCCCGCTTCATCTTGAATAGATGTTAAATACTCCTGTAGCATTGAGAACCGAAAAATGCTCCAGTCGTCTTCAGTGGTGGGAATCGTTGTTTGTAAAAGAATTTTGATTGGTTCTGCCATACCCTGTGCAATTAAATACTTTAACTAACACCAAAATAAAGTATAGAGGTGTAGCGAAGTATGGCGATCGCACAAAACTTGCTCAGTTTATTTTGACACGGAACCGAATAAAACCATAAGAATTAGTTGGCGTACCTTGTCCAGTCGCCGCAGGTAAGGTAGTTAGACTAGAATTTGTCACATTGACTGCTACAGCCCCATTTGTATTACTACCACAACTTGCAGGTGTAGATGAATCATTCGCTGGGTAAAAAACTCCGCGATCAGAATCTGCTGCATTACTAAAATAAACAGTTGGTGTAGTAGAACCAACAGCCATTGTAATACCTTGATTTCCCCCTGAACCACCATCATTAGGAGTTTGACCGTTAAATGCTGTAGGAATAAAAGTAGTATTTCCTGGAACTAAATCACATAATTTCACATTAGTAGCACTACTGCCACCGTTAGAGAGGAAATAAATAGTGTATTCCACCTCATCTCCTGGCTTGACACCTGTAGCACTTATTTTGCCTCGCAAGTAACCACTCGGCCATTTAGAATCATTATCATCAGTACCAGCACCATCTACACTATCGTTTAAATCGTCACTATTAATGCGGGTAATGCGTTTCACTAACACTACCTTGGGACTACCATTATTATTAACACCTACGCTGGTGACTCTAGTACCTACATTATCCGTATCTCTAGTTGGTAAATAGCTAGAACACCTACTGCTGGCGTTGGTGCTAGTCGTTCTTTCCCAACAAGCACTAGTGTTAGTATCATTACCATTTCGAGTTAAGCTAAGAGAAACACCATCGTTAACTCCCGTCGTCAAAGAAGACTGATAAGTGCTGTCCCAAAGATTCAGAGAACTAGGCGGAGGTGTGTTAATGGCACCACCAGAACCATAAGCAACGTAATCAATAATCTGATTCTGGCTATCGTATAACCAGACATCATCACCACCGTTAGTCAGTCGAGTTGAAAACCCTAACCAAGCTTGAAACGCTGCGTCTGGAGCTTGATTGTTGGGTTGATTAGAACCTATCCAAATAACAGCGTATTGTCCTGGTTGTAAAGTTGTCCCATTGGGAAACGTGTAATTAAAGCTATTTGCTGTAGTCTCAACATTATTAGCAATCAGATTGCCGTCGGCTAATTTTACACCACTCAAGTCAACAGCTGAGGAAGAAGCATTATAAAGTTCGATAAACTCATCGTTATTACTAGCCATATTCCCTGTGCCTGTTTCGTTATATAGCACTTCATTAATAATGATTTTGCCGGCTTGAGGCGAGATTTGATAAACATCAAAGCCGAAGTTTTGATTATTTACTGCACTTCCAGAAACAGTCACAGTCAGGTCATTAGGTGTACCCAAAGAAAATCCTGTGGGAATGTTGCTATTGGTGGTATCAACTTGAATCTTATAACTACCATTTACCACACCAGTAAAGGTGTAATTACCAGATGCGTCTGTACTAGTCACAGTGACAACAGAGTTATCACTAGCGTTGAGTAGTTTGACATTAATCCCAGCAGGTAAAGTTGGTTCACCAGTATCAAAATCATCTCCGCGATCGCTATCTTGATATAAAGTGCCAGAGATAGTTACACCAAAGTTAATAATGTTTAATTGTGTTGTTTCCGTATTACTGGGATAAAACGTCCATAAATCTAGTCCTTTACTGTCTCCAAAAGAACCAGTACATTTTGCATTGGTGTTACCATTATTACCAAACTGACCAAATTTCCGGTCGTTGTTACTGCTATTAAACCCAGAAATTGGGTTGCTAAAAGCTGGACTTGTTTGACCAACACCACAAAGTACACTACCTGGAACACCAACATTTGTACCACCAATGGTCGTATATCCTCGGTCATCATAAAATACAGTGGTATTTCCCAAGGGATTACTGCTGTTCAGCATTGTAATGGTCGGCCCACCAGAAAAATTATTCTCTGCATCCAATAAAGGAAAGTGATATTCTCCTGCATGAACCTTGACGCGGACTGGATAGTTAGTCCCTACTGGGAAATTATCACTGCTATTATCTTTACCATTCCAACTAACAGACTGTAGACCTGACGAATTCATCACACCTCTTAGCACACGGTTTTGGCTGTTAGTAGGGTCAAAATTTGAGCCATCTCTACTAATAACGATTTCGTAGTTGCCTGTTATGTTGGTGTTGAAACTAAAAGTACCGCCTGTACCTAAAGAACTTGTATTTCCACTAGCTGTACCTATAAAATTCAAACTATCTACAGTGGGTACAGTAGGGTCGAAAGGAATACCAGTACCATCCAAGGTGCCATCAGGTCGGTAGCGATCAATTGATGACAGTGCTTGAGTATCTAAAGGATTCAAAAATGTGGCATATTGTGGCCGAGATAAGCTAGTACCCGCTTCTAAGGGAGTCAGGGTATTATCTTTTGCCAGGACATCATGATAAAGAGGTGTCTTACCATCGCTATCATAAAATCCTACTTGGTTGCCGTAAAGAATGAATCCATTCGGATCTGTGCCTCTTAGCTCTATTTTGTATCGGTAGCCATCTGTAGTAACTGGATAAACGGGAAAATTGAGATATCGGCCGTTATCGCCAGTAAACAAGGCAAAATAGTAACTGAATAACCTACCGTTGATATCTGTTGTTGAGCTTGCACTGCTGCGGACTGTGACATCCCAAGCTGCAACACTGGTAAATTGCTGATTATTAAAATTGTTGGCACTAGTTAACTCAATGTCCCCTGTGATTACTGTTTCGTTGTTAGAGTTCTCTCCTTGTGGGCCAGAAAAGACGATAGTATAAACGCCGGTTGTTGGCGCTTGATAAACACAAGGTATATAACCACTGGTGTTATTCATACCATCAGCAGAACGTGGCCCGGCTAATTCTAGAGTCCGACTGGTAATTCTACCTGTATTTGCTCCTGTTTGGGTGGCACAGCGAAAAGCCTCGGAACCCAAAGCAGGAATTATTTCGTTACCAACTGAACCTGTAACAGCACCTGGGCTAAACACCCGAATATCACCACTATTAACTTTGACTGCCGAAGACCCCATGAGAATATACTCACCAGCTTGGGCGTAGACTCTGAGTAAGGTACGACGCTGTACTAAATTACCATAAGTACTATTACGCCATTCGATGTTAGCGCGATTACCCGTAGCTCCACTAGGATACAGTGTGCGGCTTCCTTCGGCTCGAACAGTTTGAGAGCAAACACTCAGGGCTAATAGTGATAATCCTAAACTGTTGAATAATCTCTGATAGCATTTCCGAGGTGTTTTTTTGGCTGCTAAAAGATGTTTGTACAGTAGATACATTGCTGTGTTATTAGCTCCTGATGTCAATTGAATGATAGCGATCGCACTACTAAATTCCCGATATACTCAGAAATACTATTGGCGAAAAATGACTAACTCATTTACCAAGTCTTTAGCTTTTAGATTTCCCAAAGTGTCGCTAAATCTACCACCTCATACAATTTTGGATTTTAGATTTTGAATTTTGGATTAGGATTGGTATCAGTTTTAACATAGATACCAAAATTAAAATTTCCCAGGAAAAAGCTAGATTTCTCGGCTCTAAGGCTGTGGTGGCGGGATTTTCTGCTGTCCAAAACCTTCAAATAATTCGTTGAGTTTCAAGGTTAAACCCAAATAAGGGCCTCCAGCCGAACGCACACCCGAAAAATCTCGGTCATCAACTCTCCCAAAAGCATATCCAGCCGCTAAACGCAGATTAGGTGATAAGTAGTAACCAGTTTCCACAACAAAGCCTGTCTCACTATAATTACCTTGTCCTATCCAACGCGCCTCTCCTACTAAATCCATCTTGTATCCCATACGGTAGGTAGCTCTAAATTGCCCTAAGTTGATGCTACTAGTCCCGACTAAATCGTTAGCTAGGTAAGATGTACTGTTCCGCAAAGCGTACTTACCGTAAAATTCCCATTGCCAATTGGGCGCGTAGATGGTTTCTAGAGCAAAAGTATGGTCTTGAGAGCCTGTACCACTACCTAACAAAATCGTGTCAGGAATTACTGCCGGATTTTCTCGGTATTCATACCGTAGTAAAGCATTAAATTTATCATTCCTGGGGTCACGGTAGGCTAAACCTAATTTTAGGTTGACTGTATCACCCAAACCTGTAAGTGTTTGATTGGCAGAATTAGCTTGTTGATAGCGTGCTAAAGCTGTCAATGCTGGCGAAATCTTGCCTGTAGCTGCTGCCGAAATTACTGTATTAGAACCACTAGCAGAAGTACGATGCTCATAACGCGCACTAGCTTGAAACTCAGGGTTATCACTGTATTCCAAGCCAGCACTGTAGCTATCGCCACTCTCAAAACCTATAGATGAAGCGGCTTGACCAACTGTAAAAGGTTGGGCAAATTGTTGTCCTGCACCAGTTCGGTTAAAGAAGCTACCAAATACGTGTTCATAAGCTAGGTTCAGCCGCAAACCAGGAACGATCGTCCAACGGTTATTCAGACCAATAGCGCCTTGAGTTGTGAGTTGATTTGCGCCTCCTAAAATTGAGTAACGACCTGTTAAAGTTGTATCTGTGCCGAGTTTATGTTCACCGTTGATACTTAAACTGGTGATGGCATTGCCACTCTGTTGACCGCTACTATAAAACTGTTGGGCGAGACTGATATTCACACCAGGAATAGCAGCCCAATTCAAACCCAAAATGGTACGGTCTGGGTAAACAGTATCTGCACTGGAAGAGAGGGTGAGTTCATTTTGTGCAGCGAAGGTCAGGTTTTTGACGATGGGAAAGGTAAAACGCGATCGCAATTGATGGGAATCACTTGTTAAAGCATTCACCGGAATCCTATCTTCTCGATGGCGATGAATCCAATCAACATCAACAGTAGCCTTACCTAAGCGTTGTTGAATCCCTGCCGAAATTGTTGTTAAAGAGTTATCAACTTGACTTCCCGGTGTGGCCTCTGAACGTGGTGCAAATAGTTCTTCAAAGGTATCTAGAGGTTGGGGTGCAATTCCAAAGTTATCTTCATGGTCGTATTGCGCCCGAAAATTGGTTGTTTGCGAGACTCTCGCTGTGATTTGTCCACCATAGCGAGTTTGTCCAGGTACAAAGCTAATGGTGGCATTATTGGCAAAGCCTGTATCAGCAAATCGATAATAAGCACGTCCTTGAATAACTTTGCTAATTTGTCCCTCTGCTTCTAAGCGGTAAGCCGCACCACTGACTTTACCTATCACTTCCGAATCATTCATTGAATGAGCATATTCAGCAATTAACCTGCCATTACTACCTAAAGAAATCAGCGCATCTGCACCATACAGTTGAAAGTCCCGTACTCCTTGATTTTCTTGGACGAAAGTTGCACCTAACCAACTTTCTTGATTCAAACCACGGGAGAGGTTATATTGCAACCGACCCGCATAGATATTACTGTTAGAGTCTTGGCTTTCGTATTGATAGCTAACAACAATGCGTCGGGCTAAGACTTGTCCAGTACTATCTATATCTGTACGAAGAATTGGTTCACGAAAAATTAATGTACCGCGATCGTAATCAATTTCGTAGTCTGGGCCGCGACTGAGTTGTTTACGCTCCAATACAGTACCAGGACGGTTTAGTTCTTCTAATTCCAGAAAGACATTTTCACTACCGGCAATGACTAATCTTCTGGAGAGGAAGTAATAACCACTTGTACCATCAGGCGCAATAGTATCTCGTTGAAAGCCTTCGAGATTATTGCCATATAAGCCGGTAAATTGAAAATTGCCAAAATTGTAGTTAGTTTTAAAGCCGTGTAATTGACGGGTGATAGAAGTAAATTGCTGGGATGTCCGGGCAAACTCTTCTGTGTCATAATCACCCCACATAAAATAATCAGGGGTAGCATTGGGAGTTTTTGAGGTGCGTTCAAACCGCAAAAATACACTATCAATGGAAGGTGCAACAACATCAGTTCTGGAACTATCACCATAAACAGGATAGTTTTGTTCGTTAAATTGATAGTTTCTAAATAGGCGATTGTCGCAGTTGCAATCTTCGTTGAGAGTGCGAGAACTATTATATGCACCTGTAAATAACCATTCGCCTATTGCACCTGTGGCAAATATCGCTGAGTTAAAATCTAATTGAGTGCTGGTATTTTTGTCGGGACGGATAAAATCTCGAAAACTACTGTAATAATCTGTACCTCTCGCACCTAAACGGACATCAATCACGCCAGTCAATAAACTCGGACGCAATGCTGTTTCAAATTGCAGTTGAGTAAAAGCTTCTAAATCATTGGTTGTGGCACGAATGCGGACTGTTTGGGCTTTCAAATCAGAACGCAATATAGCGGTAAATTCTCCAGCTTTCGCTTCCACCTGAAATCCTGGTTCATCAGGTTTGAAGTCCTTTCCGACTAATTCTCCCGCTGTTGGGATTACGGTCACAACAGCATCGCGGTTAGAACGATTGCCATTTTCATCAATTAATTCACCGCGGATAGTTGCAGTCGAACGTCCATCAGCAGGAATACGAGCTTCAACTGTTTCTATTGTGAGTTTTTTTGGCGCACTCCGCACTACTATTCTTATTTTTACAGATGATTCTGGTTTTCCCGACTCTTGTGCAGAGATGATATTTTCTCCATCTGTGAGTGAGACACCATACCATGTCTGTGTAACTAAATTGGTATTACTATCAGTTGCTGTCTGTCCGACTAATGATGAGTCTACTAATACGCCATTGACACGCAATTCTATCTGACTACCACTAGAAAACTGCACACTAACATTAGCCGAGGGAATATCAACCACACTATCAGTAGATGGGTTGAGAATTTTGATAGCTGTATTTTGATTGTCTATAGATGCCGCAATTTTACGTAAATTTTTAGGAAATTGAATATTAGTTGCTGGTTGAAAAGGTTGTATGGCGGTTGTTGTTAAAGCAGGCTCAACGGCAGTAAGCTCGTTATTATCAAGCAACGAACTATCAATCTGACTGTCTTGTAGCAAAGGAGTTGCCTGAGAGAGTTCATCAACTTCTATGGATGCGTCCATAGAAGTTTGATGATCTGCTATGGCTAAGGTAGAAGCAGATGGAAACTGACTCTTTTGTGTTTCTGGTGTGAATGTTTGAGCTTTAACGATAGCCGGATACAAAACAACGCTGATTGCACCTGCTACAGCACCCATCAGCCTGAGATTAAAGGTAGTTACACCGTGTAGTTGAGGTTTCATACTTTATTTACTCCTGCTGGGGGTGACAGCAAAGTTCATTCTGACTAAGCCGCCAGGCTCCAGACGCACCCAGCGAGATTGAGTGTTGCGTTCGCGGAATTTGCGGTTGGGGGCTAAGGTGTAGCCCGGAATGCTGCTGAGGTCGAGTACTCCTGTATGGCTTCCTGGCAAAACATTGGCGACAGAGAACAAACCATTGGGATCTGTGGTGATGCGATTACCGTTTTCCATAAAAATTACGGCATTGGGAATTCCTGGTTCACCATTTTGCTGTTCACCATCGAAGTTTTTATCTTCAAACACACGCCCAATAATTGTGCCGCAGTCAGCCACAATCCCTGGACGAATGACTAATTGGTGAGTTGCTGGGCCATCCTTGGCAGCTAGGCTGTTGTCAGTTCTGAGTACACGAGCGATCGCACTATTGCGCCCAGTCCCCCGCACTGCATCAGGTGTGAGTTGGGCGGCGTAGGCAATATTCACCACTTTTTGAGATGGAATGGTCACATCTGTGCGGAAGGTAACTGTATTACCATTGCGCTCTGTAGTAATGTTAACTGCTTGACCATCTAACTCACCGCGCACAGATTTGTTAATGAAATGAAAGCCTAAAGGCAAGTTATCGGTGACAACTAAGTTGTTTAAACCAGAATCAGATAAGTTTTTCACAGATATGCGGTAAATAACTGCATCCCCTGGTTCCGCCGTGGCGCGATCGCCTGTTTTAATAATCTGTAACTGCTGTGCTGCACATAAATTGGCTGTAAATGCTAAAGCTAATAAACTGCGTTGATTAATTTCAGCGTTTGCAACTGCAATTAATGTGTCTTCAACTCTGGTTGCACCTGTACTATTTAAAGGTTCTCCATCTAAAGAAGCCGCTACATATTTAACATTATTATTAGTGGTATCTACACCAGTAATCTGAATTTTAATTCGCCTTTGTTGGTAACTGGAATTTTGTGGCGGATTGACTACCAAAATGTAAGTTTTACCAGCCTCAGTTTGGCCTCTATTTGGGTCAAGCAGCAGATTGTAAACACCTGCTGGGTTATTTTTCAAGAAAAAAGGATTAGAATTCTCAATATTTGGGGTTTGACCACCAGGAAGATTATTATTCGGAATATCCGGTAACTCTGTGCGAGTTAAAGATACGATTTTGCCTAATTCTGTACCTGTTGGATCATTAATATTAGCTTCATATAAACCTACTGAAAAACCTGTATAGTCAGACAATATTGTGCCAGCACAGCCTAAAATCATGCCTGATTTGCTACTGGAAATATTAATATCAGTTAATAGTTGCAGTTCGCTAGAAACTCCTTGAAATTGATTATTACTTGAATCTGTATAAGTATAATTAGCTTGGTTAACAATATTATTGGTTGTTACTTGAGCCGTTGTTTTGATAGGCAAATTTGTTACTAAAAAACTAATTGCCACAATAATATTAGGCAATTGATATTGCCAGTTACTACTAAAAATACTCTGTTCTTGCCTATGTTTAACCCTGAACAAATTCATTGCTTTTACATGCCATTTTTAGTAGATGGACTTACACTCTAAAAATTAATATTTGAGATGTAAAGACTAAATAATCAACAAGTGATAAATTCTCAAACATCAAATTTGATGTTTTATGATGATGTTTATTTATGGTTTAACGCACTTGTGTTTGATAAGTGAATTTGAGTGTAGTTTTAGCTGCAATTACTGGGCTATAAAAGCGAAGATGTGTATAAGCACTGGCTGGTGCAGATTGAGTTTGAATATTGCCGTTAGGTAAAGTAACTTTAATTGTGGGATTTTCTACAAAACTGCGTCCGCCATCAATGCTGTAGCTAATTTTGGCATTACCAGTAAAATTAGCTGATTTCAAAACATAAACCATGCCTTTGGCAATAGGTTGATTGAAATTGATATTTTTTAGGGGGCGATCGCTTATATTTTCTCCAGTCAAGGTGTAGCGTAATATATCTCTTGGTTTGACAATTGCTTTATTATTCAAAGCTTGCCATGTGATTTTTTGCTTGCTTTGTTCATCCTTCACTAATACCTGTTTTTCTGCTGCTAAAACTAACTTTAAAGCCTGTTGCTTAGTAGAGGTTTGGGCAACTGCACTGTTTGTTTTCCAACTATCTGGTAAATTACTGATAAATGAAGCTGTACTCAATAATAAGCTTGCGCCTATTCCTGTCATCAAAATTTGTTTCATTGTAGTCACCCTGATAAATTACTATTAGTTAACTTTGCGTTGAAAAGTAAAGGTTCCTGTTGTCCCAGGAGGAACAGTACCAGTCACTGTATCTACATATTTAGTGACATCAGTAGCCGCAGTAGTACCGCTAGTTGTGTTACTAGCATTATTAGTAGCAGGATCACCACTAAAAAATGTTATTGTGCCGCCAGAATCTTGTGCTGATCCAGAAACATGACTAGTATCAATTGCAGCATTGCCATCATTATCTTTTGCCCAATTATTCGGAGCTACAGTGCCATCTTCTGTAATCATCACTTGGGAAGCATTCAAAATGACATTATTGCTACCACTCGCTGGCTGTTGTTCAGAAATATTTTTGTACTGAATAACGTACTTAATAATATTTCCTGGGGCAGGTTTTTTTGGTGTTGTACTCAAAGTACCGTCAGTACCTTGAACAGCTGGGCCAGTTCCTTGTAAAATCTGTGATTGTTTGAGTAGTTGCAAGAAACCAGTGTAGACGCGATTAATTGTGATGTTTGTCGCTCGCTCATCAACTGCCAAACCATCACTATCAGTATCTATAAATGCTGTAATTGGTACAGGGAAGCCACGTTCAATCCCAGGATCGGTGGAAAGTGGAGTATTCCCAGGTAAGTCAATAGTGACAGTGTAGTTAGCCGTTCCATTTGATGTTACTCCATCAATGCGTACGGGATTTGTTGCACCAACTGGGTTTCCTCCTACAAAACCAGAGCCGCTTGTAAACGTAAATACTCCGTTATTGTATGTATAGGTAGCAGAAGTTGCACCATTGTTAGCAGATATAGTCACAACTGTACCGTTAGGCAAGTCATTTGGGTTAGCTGGTAGTGTAGGTAATAAAGAGATATTGGCTGGTTGATTTCCTGTATTTTTAATGGTGTTAGTAAAAGTAACTAATTGTGGATCAAATGTTGAACCTGGAGTTGTATTAGGAGGAACAAGAGAAGATTTATTAGTGAAGTCATCATTGTTATTGCTCGGCCCTACTGCTTCTGGAGAACCGCTAGGCCCGTTGAGCAGTAAAACAGCATCGAGTGTGAATACGTTGGCTTCACCGCCAGAGTTGGCGGTTGTATTTTCCGTATCACCATTGTTGTTACCACCAGTATCAGTTCCAGTGGCTGCTAAATCGTTTGAATCATTAATATAACCATCAGGTACAGTGGGTGGTAATTGATCTGGTACACCATCCCCATTCGTGTCTGTATTTAATGGAGGTGTCATGCTACCTGAAACTCCATTAAAGTTACTGGGATTTTGATCACCAGACTCGTCGAACACAGGTGAATCTGTTTCTGGTGTTTTACCAAATACTTGGGCGATGTTGGCTATGGTAAGAGGTGGAGTCTCTCCGTTTTTAACTTTTAGCTGAATGGAGAATGAAGTTAATTGTGCATCAGCCGCAGCAAGGTAAGTGACTGGATTACCATCTGTAGTGGGTTTAATAAAACCAACACGAGTGACGGTAGATAAAGGTGGTGCTGTAGTTGTCCAAGTGGCTGCATTTGCTGATGTGGAGGTTGAAGTACTGGAATAAACGACAGTCCAGCCGCTGGGAGCATTAGGCGCAACTGCTAATTCTGTTCCAGAAGGAATAGCATCGGCAACTAAGATATTTTTACCCGCCAGACCAGGTACATCAGAACCTGCTAAAGCTGACGGAGTGATGTTTTGTCCTGTATTGTCAGTAGACCTAACTTGCAAACTCAAGTTGTAGTTGATGGTATCGTCTGTGATATCTCCAAGAGTATTCTGATTGTTATGAATACCACGAGTTTTGAAGATGGTAGCCAAAGAATAATTTTTAGGATTAATTGTGATGCTGGCGGATGCGCTACCTTCTACTACACCGTTAGCAGGTGTACCTGTAACTTCTTCGGGTGTACCGTTTGGATTGTCTACCGTGTAAATATCTCTAGCATCATTAACTGAGCCGGTACGTGGGGAGTTAGTGGCGGTTTCAGCCGGGTTAGTTTCCCCTAGAGTAACTTTAATTGTTTGACCTGATGTTGCACCTGAACTAACTGTGACTGGTACTCGTACTTGTATCATGCCATTCACAGGTATAGAATCTGTGGTAAAACCACCGTTGGGAACACTTATCCATGTTGTTCCACCGTCGGTACTATATTGTATTGTGCCTTGTGTACCTGGCCCTGTAATACCAGCTTGGGTGGGAATTTGGAACTTAGTTGGGTCGTTACCGACGTTGGTAATTGTAAAAGGAAAATATATGATATCCCCTGTTTGGACACTTCCACCGTTGCTATCTTCGGGTGTACCAGCAACAACGGATATCCCGGCTACTTCTGCTACGGTAACAGTTACGGTGTTAGAAGTACTGTTAATTGGTACATTGGGATTATTTGGGTCTTCGTAGGTGGCTGTCGCTTGGTTGTCAATAGTTGAACCAGCTGCGGTTGGTGTAGTTTGAGCTAACACTGGGGAGACCAAGAAAAACCCGTTAGCTAAAAATACTGTTGATACTAAAGTGTTGCGAAATATGCAGTTTTTAGTCTTTTGAATTCGATAACGAGATTTCATTGGGTGTAGTCGCTTGATTACGGTGCAGCCTGATAAATTTCGATAAGAGCCAATGCAACAAACGCTTGAATTGAATAATTCAATTCCAAATTCGATGTAAGTTGCAGTTCTGGTTTTTTTGAGGGAACTGATTCTAGAGCAATCTCAAATCACTTTGGAATACTAGTTTCATTTCATTAAGTGGATGCGTATACAAAAGTATTAAATATAACTAAGACTACTCTATTTACTGACACTTCGGCTATTACTTGTTACATCAATACTGCGTAACAATAACAAACGTAAATCAAGTATCTCCAATTCAAAAACAGTCGAAATACTGGTATATCAAAAATTCACACAGAAAATAACTCAGTATTTTTTACTAAGCAAAAATCAAGAAACATCTATTTTTTTATACTTAATTTTTATTAAAAAACCGTAATACTGAATGCTGAACAACAAGAAAATAGATTTTTGCTTGCTCAAGAAATTTGCAGATAGCCTAAAGTATATCCGACTATTTTTGTCGGGTATGTTTGACTGGTATTTTTACTCGTGATACTATCAAACGACAGTTGATGGACAAACAGGGAAAGCGATCGCTATGACTCAGGCAACCTCCACACACACCCAAACAACCACAGCCACCTTAGAAGCTTTGAAGTGTAAGGAATGTGGCGCGGAATACGAACTTAAAGCCAGTCATGTTTGTGAGTTTTGCTTTGGGCCGTTGGAAGTGAAATATAACTACAACAATATCCGCCTGAGTGTTAGCCGCGAAAAAATCCAAGCCGGGCCAAATTCAATCTGGCGCTATCGGGAATTTTTACCTGTTGCAACTGACAATGTAATTGATGTGGGAACTGGGATGACTCCTTTGGTGCGTTCCCAACGTTTGGCGCGTCGCCTGGGTCTGAATAAGCTTTACATTAAAAATGATGCCGTCAACATGCCCACCCTCAGCTTCAAGGATCGGGTGGTATCGGTGGCGCTGTCTCGCGCACGAGAGTTAGGTTTTACGACAGTATCTTGTGCTAGTACTGGTAACTTAGCAAATTCTACAGCTGCGATCGCAGCCCATGCAGGTTTAGACTGTTGCGTGTTCATCCCCTCTGATTTAGAAGCAGGCAAAGTTTTAGGTAGCTTGATTTACAGCCCAACTCTTATGGCTGTTAAAGGCAATTATGATCAAGTAAACCGCCTGTGTTCAGAAGTTGCAAATACACATGGTTGGGGTTTTGTGAACATTAATCTGCGCCCTTACTACTCTGAAGGTTCCAAAACTCTTGGCTTTGAAGTTGCAGAACAACTTGGTTGGGAACTCCCAGATCATATAGTTGCGCCTTTGGCTTCTGGTTCGCTGTTTACCAAAATCTATAAAGGCTTCAAAGAATTTGTCGAAGTTGGTTTGGTAGAAGGTAAAAATGTTCGTTTCAGCGGCGCACAAGCTGAAGGTTGTTCACCCATCGCCCAAGCATTTAGAGAAGACCGCGACTTCATTAAACCTGTGAAACCAAATACAATTGCTAAATCGATCGCAATTGGCAATCCAGCGGATGGTGTATATGCTGTCGAAATTGCGAAGAAGACAGGCGGTAATATAGAATCAGTCACCGATGCAGAAATTATTGAAGGCATCAAGCTGCTGGCAGAAACTGAAGGTATCTTTACAGAAACAGCTGGCGGTACAACTGTAGCTGTGCTGAAAAAATTGGTAGAAGCTGGCAAAATTGATCCAAATGAAACTACCGTAGTTTACATCACTGGTAATGGTTTGAAAACCCAAGAAGCAATTCAAGGTTACGTTGGCGAACCGTTGACAATTGATGCTAAACTCGATAGCTTTGAACGTGCGCTAGAACGCTCTCGCACTCTTGACCGCTTAGAATGGCAACAAGTTCTAGTTTAAAGTCTGAAGTCTGAAGTCTGAAGTCTGAAGGATTTAAACCCGGAGGGGTTGACCGCAGGCTAAGATGAAATTTATATTTCACACTTCACATTTCATACTAGCCTGCGGCAAGCCGCTGCGCGTCTACACATTTCAATTCACACTTCACACTTCACACTTCCAATATGGCTGTTACTGTTTTAGTTCCTACTGCTCTCCAAAAGTTCACAGATAATAAAGCTGTTATAGAATGCAGTGGTAATAACATTTCTGAGTTGTTCGATTCCTTAGAAGAAAATTGTCCTGGGATTAAGTCTCGCCTTTGTGATGACGAAGGAAAACCACGGCGCTTTTTAAATTTGTATGTGAATAGCGAAGATATTCGCTTCTTAGATGGAACAGAGACAGCGTTGAAAGATGGTGACGAAGTGAGTATTGTCCCCGCTGTTGCGGGCGGTTAAGCCAATAATATCTAGTACAATCGCGGCGTAAATAAACAGACCATAAAGAATTGCTAAAAGGCTTGTGGTATCACTATTCTTTCTTTTTCCTTTTGCCCTTCGGGTCGCCATTTGACGACAGTTGCCTCAAGTCGGGAGACCTGCCCACGGCACTGTCTCCTTTATGCCGGGAAACCTGTCCACCCTTCGGGTTCAGCAGTCCCCCATCTCCTGACGGAGACGCTACGCGAACGACGAGAACCGCCAAGATGTGGGCTGCTTCACCGCAATGGCTCACTTTTTACTTTTGCCTTTTTGTACTAGGTTTGCCAAATCAGATGTCTCTAATAAAATAGCAAAAACTATTTTCAATTATTTATTGTTTATCCAGAGATTTTTGTTGAAACAAGTGGAATACCTTCACGTATTCTACTTGTTTTGGTGTAGAAGATAACTGGAAATTCTATTTCCAATGTTTTAAGTTTACTGACTGACTATTTGACAAACTTCTAATATTTTCTCAGCAGAGGTTTCCCAATTAAATAATTTAACTCTCTCTTGCCCTGCTATTTTCAGCTTTTGTCTTAAATCGGAGTCAGTTAATCCTTTAATGATACCATCTGCTATACTTTCCACAGAATGAGGCTCAATATATAAAGCCGCTTCTCCACACACCTCTGGTATGGATGCTACATGTGAAGCTATAACAGGAATACCATAAGACATAGCTTCTAGAGGTGGTATACCAAAACCTTCATAAAGTGAGGGGTAGACAAACAAATCAGCATTTTTATAGATTATTGCTAATTCTGTATCCGAAAGATTTTCTCGTAAAACTATTTTTTCTGACAAACCCAGTTCTGAAATTTGGGTCTTAATTTGTGGAGTAAATCGCGCTATTGATTTGCCCACAATGACTAGTTTATGAGGAATATTATGATGAATTGCCTGATAAGCTGAAAATAATTTGGATAAATTTTTATAAGGATAATGAGTGCTACAAACATAAAGTATATAAGGCTCTCGTTTGTAGCTACAATCTTCTGATTTAATATCTTTAAAGGTAAATCCTATAGGAATTACAAATATTTTCTCAGGTGAAATATTACAGAATTGTAGAATATCTCTTTTGGTATTTTCTGATTCTGTAATAATAGCTCTAGCATTTTTAATTGCTGGAATATAAAGATATTTCCACAAATTTGAAGTTGCCTTAAAATCTTCTTGCCACATTAAAGGAATCAAGTCGTGAACGGTAATTACTTGAGGTATTTTACGTGTCCAGAATAAAGATTCATAATTGAAGGGACAATATAAAACGTCTACTTGTTTCTGGATTAGTTGATTTTCTAAGGTTACTTGTTGGTATAGCCAAGAAGCTATTTTTTTCGTAGGTGATACTTGCCAAAATGGATTTTCTGTATAGTTAATTAATAAGCCTTCTATTTCAGAAAATATCTGCGGACTTGCTGTAAATATTTTGATGTCAGGATTTTGTTTATATAAAATAGGAATTAAGTTAGTAGCAAAAGTATAAGCACTACCACTTTTTATTTTAGTTGGAGGAGAAAATTTGATTCCTAATCGCATATTTTTACAAGGAATTATTTACAGAAATTAAGTTTTAACAATCAAGCAGATAAGGTGAGAAAACACATCAATTTGCTTTGTAGATATTGTCGATACTGTAATTATGCAAAAATTATGTAAAAACTATAGCACTACTACTGTGGTTAAGGCTAGATATATGAAAAATAATGTAATTATCGGTACAGAAATTACAGCTTTGTTGAATGTTTTTTGCTGTTCAATATGATGTCGAAATTTAAATTTCTAGTATCTTTTTCTCAGTTAAGCACATAGCGATACCTTTTTCGTAGTATGCAGCTTCGTTAATAAAAATGGGATAAACTGTAGATGTACCTTGATAGGCGATCGCATTCCCATCAAAGCTTAAAAATATCGGTTCACCAGGGTTAAGTGGTTCATAATCTCGAAACTGAAGTTTTGGGTGAATCATGGCTTGAATTTCTCCAGCTTCGTTGCGCGGATAATCAATAACTTCCACATATTGATAAAATGTGAGTGCATGATGTTTTTGGATAGCACCCTGGTTATAACTTTCTATATAATCTAAAACCTGATAAATTAACGCTTCAGTTTTTTGAAATAACTCAGCATTTAAAACTCCCTGTGCTACAGGCCCTACTTCAATCGCAAATCCCAATTCAGATATAGAGCAAAGAAAGTTAGAGTCTCTGGTAGGTTGAGAATAACAAATTCTCACATCGGGATTAATTGCGCTTAATTCAGCAGCTAATTGTAGTAAGAATGGATGTTGACTTCCTAAAATGATAGTTAGCTGCATATTCGCCGTTGAAGTATGCAAATCAATAATAACTTGCTGCTGACTTTGGCTTTCTTTTCCCAGCAAATAATAAATATTTTTTGCCAGAATATCTTCATAACTAGCAAGCTGTTTATTTTCTAAGTCTGCTATTGCAAAGCAACGATTTAAGTCTTTATCAATATAGCGTCTGGCTGCTGCAAACGCTTTAGGATTACTCAATAAAACGCGAGTATCAAAACTAGGACGCTGAATCGGTTTTGGGAACTGTTCAAACTTTTTACCTAGATATATTCCTGTAAATTCATTGCCATGTGTACCAGTAGCAATAACCACTGAATTGATGTTTCCCATAGTTTTTATAAATTGTTGTGGTCGATTCTCTTTTGTTGTAATTTTAAAAGTTCTTGAAGCTGATTTTGAGTTTCTACTAACTGCTGCTATTGTACAGTTGCCTACTATTTTCATCGTACCAATATAACCCTTCTCGCGTTATTCCTTGATATGTTCCACGTTCTCCAATACCTGTTTTTGTAAGCGTCTTTTTAAACTACAAAAACCAATTGCTGGTACTATTCCTAGGATAATGGCTGTAAATCCTTGTTGACTGCTATACAATATTGCTTCAGGAATAAAATTTTGCATCAATGATAGTAACCAAACTAACAAACTAATTAACAAAAAAGCTACTGATGGAACCAAATTCCACCACCAGGATTTAGTTGTGTAACGGCGCACGACTAACCATTGCAGCAAACCCATCCAAATGCCTGAAAAAATATAAGCAATTGTTGATAACAATCCAAAGATAATAACTAACTCAGGAGATAAAGTTTCATTGAGAGAATTAGCAATTGAGGCAATATAATTAATCCAGGCTGTCGCTACACAGTCAGCAGTTAACCAACCTATGGTAGTAGCAATCATCCAGCGCCAACCAGAAAGATAACGCCGCATGACTAAAGCTTGGTCAGTAGCAAAAACTACAGCAAACACAATATTGCTGAGTAATTTGATGCCATAACTCCATGTTTGCATTTCTAAAGACCCAGACGCAGCTAGAATTTGCGTGAGGATTCTTTCTACAGCCAAACTAAAAACACCACCCACCACCCAACCCAAAACTGTCATAGAAGTAAACAATAAAAAAAACTTGCGCCGTTGGGTGGGGGGGATGAAAAATTTTACTGCTGGAGAATTGCTATTAGTAGCTGCAACATTAGAAGGATTTGGATTATTAGAATCAGTTTGCATATTAAGTTAAGTAAAGCTAAGACTTGGAGTTTTCAAGCAAGCCTCCTGAAAAAGCGTAATCCCAGAATGATAAGCTAAACAGTGACATAACAAAGTGACTTAGGATGAAGTGTTAAATGGGTGTTTCGTCAACGGCCCCTCATCTCCTGCGGGCTGCTCGTGGTGAAATAGTAGATCGTCCCCCCGTATGGATGATGCGACAAGCGGGACGATATATGAAGGCGTACCGAGACTTAAGGGAAAAGTATCCTTCATTTCGCGATCGCTCCGAAATTCCTGAAGTAGCGATTGAAGTATCCCTGCAACCTTGGAGAGCCTTCCAGCCGGACGGAGTGATTTTATTTTCCGACATCGTAACTCCATTGCCTGGTTTGGGCATTGATATGGACATTGCGGAAGGTAAAGGGCCAATCATTCATTCGCCCATTCGCACTCAAGCACAAATCGATAGCCTGCATACCTTAGAACCAGAAGCGGCTCTACCGTTTATTAAACCCATTTTGCAGGCATTACGCCAAGAAGTGGGCAACAAATCAACAGTATTAGGCTTTGTCGGTGCGCCGTGGACGTTAGCTGCTTACGCAGTGGAAGGAAAAGGTTCTAAAACCTATTCCATCATCAAAAACTTGGCCTTCTCAGACCCGGCAATTCTACACCAACTGCTGACAAAATTGGCAGATGCGATCGCTATTTACGCCCGTTATCAAATTGACTGCGGCGCTCAAGTAGTGCAAATGTTCGATTCTTGGGCGGGACAATTAAGCCCTCAAGATTACGATACCTTTGCCCGTCCCTATCAGCAACGCGTATTCCAGCAGGTGAAACAAACCCATCCCGACACACCGCTAATTTTATTAGTTAGTGGTAGTGCAGGTGTGTTGGAAAGAATGGCTCAATCTGGTGCTGATATCGTCAGCGTCGACTGGACAGTAGATATGGCAGATGCTCGCGCCCGATTAGGCAAGCAAGTCAAAGTACAGGGTAATCTTGATCCTGGCGTACTCTACGGTTCCAAAGAGTTCATTCGCGATCGCATTCATGATACCGTTCGCAAAGCTGGTAATTGGGGTCATATCCTCAACCTCGGTCATGGTGTATTACCAGATACCCCAGAAGAAAACGTCGCTTTCTTCTTTGAAACAGCCAAGCAACTCAGTACAGCAGCACTGGTGAGTTAGCTACTTTTGTGTCTTTGTGGTGAGAAAGTTTTTACCACAAAGACATAATAATTGCTCTAGAGTTTAAATTCTTTGCGCCTTTGCGCCTTTGCGCGAAATCAATCTTATCCCGGAACATTTAACTTTATTATTAACTCTTAATTGTAAAAACATTTAATATGAGTCAGAAACGTATTTTAGTCACAGGCGCAAGTGGCTGCATCGGTCATTACATATCAGAAACATTAATTCAAAATACAAATCACGAGTTATTTTTACTAGTTAGAAACCCTAATAAACTACAAGTTAATACGCAATTTCGTCCAGGTGTCACCATCTTGCAAGGCGATATGCAAGAAATTAAACGCTTTGCTGATTTGTTATCTACCATTGATGTAGCAGTTCTAACAGCAACAGCTTGGGGCGGAGAGAATACCTATGATATTAATGTTTCAAAAACATTAGAACTGCTCAGTTTGTTAGATCCAGAACGTTGTGAACAGGTAATTTATTTTTCGACAGCTAGTGTTTTAGATAATAAAAATCAACCACTGAAAGAAGCAGGTGAGATTGGGACAGATTATATCGGTTCTAAATATCAATGCTTGCATGAAAAAGAAAAACTAGCGATCGCACCTAAAATTACCACAGTTTTTCCAACCTTAGTTTTAGGTGGAGATGCCAATAAACCTTATTCGCACCTCACCTCTGGCATTCCCGAAGTTACAAAATATATTAATTTAATTAAGTTTTTACAAGCAGACGGCAGTTTTCACTTTATCCACGGACAAGATATTGCGACAGTCGTGGAATATTTAATTGAACATCCACCTCAAGCTAAGGAACAACGCAAATTAGTTTTAGGTCAAGAAAAACTCACCGCCAACCAAGCAATAGAAGAAACCTGCGCTTATCTAGGCAAAAAAATTTACTTTCGCATTCCTCTATCTATATCATTAGCTAATTTGATTATTGCCGTGTTCCGCATTCAAATGGCAGCTTGGGATAGATTCTGCATGAATTATCGTCATTTTACATATAAAAATGCTATCAATCCTGCAAGTTTTGGCTTGCCAAATCATTGTGCAACCATGAGTGATGTGTTGAAAATTAGTGGTGTGCCAAGAAAAAAATAAATTGCTAATTTCAATCCCACACTCGACGCAAATTCAACACAAAACCCGGTAACACTTTTTCACCCGACAACTCAACCGGATTTTCCAACACTTCCACTGCCAAACTTGGGTGATAAATTTCTACCCGTCGCTGCTGCGGATCGATTAACCAGCCGAGTTTTGCACCATTCTCGATGTACTCCCGCATTTTCTCTTGCAGCGTTTTGATAGTATCCGAATTAGAACGTAATTCAACTACAAAATCCGGGCAGATATTAGCAAAAGTTCCCTTTTGTTCTGGAGTCAGTGCTTCCCATCGTTCTTGACTTACCCACGAAGCATCAGGAGAACGAATTGCACCATTTGGTAAGACAAAGCCAGTTGAGGAATCAAAGGCTTGACCTGGTTCACCTCCATTCCGCCACCATAAATACAATTCTCCTGCAATATTCCAATTGCGTTTCCCAGTTTCCCAGCCTGTTGGCAGATTCACGATTAATTCTCCTTTTGCAGTTCTTTCCAGCCGCAAATCTCGGTTAGCTGCGGCTAAAGCGGTAAACTGTTCTTGAGTGACACAGAGTGCGATCGCTCTAGGTAACTCAATCAATAAGGTTTCGCTGTCTGGGCTTGGAGATACCTGTACCATCTTGACCTCTTACACAATAGAGAATCGAGGGTCATCCTATTTTTGACAATATTGAATATTCTTGACAACTAAGGCAGAAAATTTCTACTTAATAATTGCAGAGTTAAAACCATTAACGGTAAGCTAAAGCCAATAATAGTTAAAAGTCAATAAGTAATTATTTTCGTTAGAGTGGGATAACAATTAGAGTGTGAGGATTGCTACTACATGAGAATTTTACTAGTTTATCCGATATTTCCTAAAACCTTTTGGTCTTATGAAAAGATTCTAGATTTAGTCGATCGCAAGGTTTTGTTACCACCTTTGGGTTTAGTCACTGTAGCAGCAATTCTGCCCCAAGAATGGGAATTTAAACTGGTCGATCGCAACATTCGCCCAGCAACAGAAGCAGAATGGGAATGGGCTGATGTCGTGATTTTATCGGCGATGATTGTCCAGAAGCAAGACTTACTCGAACAGATTCAAGAAGCAAAACGCCGTGGTAAGTTAGTCGCAGTTGGTGGCCCTTACCCAACTTCCACACCTTCTGCGGTGCAAAACGTTGGCGCAGATTTCCTCATTCTGGATGAAGGCGAAATCACCTTACCAATGTTTGTGGAAGCAATTCAACGGGGTGAAACTTCTGGGACTTTCCGCACTGCTGAAAAACCAGATGTCACCAGCACACCAGTACCCCGCTTTGATTTACTAGAATTAAATGCCTATGACATGATGTCGGTGCAATTTTCGCGCGGTTGTCCCTTCCAGTGCGAATTTTGCGACATTATTGTTCTCTATGGACGCAAACCACGCACCAAAACCCCAGAACAACTTTTAGCAGAGTTAGATTATCTCTATGAATTGGGTTGGCGGCGGGGTGTATTCATGGTAGATGACAACTTTATCGGTAACAAGCGGAATGTGAAATTGTTGCTGAAAGAGTTAAAAGTTTGGATGGAGGAACACCAATATCCCTTTAAATTTGACACCGAAGCTTCAGTTGACTTAGCCCAAGACGAAGAATTGCTAGAGTTGATGGTTGAGTCTGGATTTTCAGCGGTGTTTTTGGGAATTGAAACACCAGATGAAGATAGCTTGCAACTTACCAAGAAGTTTCAAAATACCCGTAGTTCTTTGACAGATGCAGTGCAAACCATCATCAAAGCTGGGTTGCGCCCAATGGCTGGGTTTATTATCGGGTTTGATGGCGAAAAAGCTGGCGCAGGCGATCGCATTGTCCGATTTGCGGAACAAGCAGGTATTCCCTCAACTACCTTCGCTATGTTGCAAGCACTACCAAATACAGCCCTGTGGCATCGGCTGAAAAAAGAAGGCAGATTGCGGGAAAATACAGAAAGCAACATCAACCAAACTACGTTGATGAACTTCATTCCTACTCGTCCTTTAGAAGAACTTGCCAGGGAATATGTCGAGGCTTTTTGTGCTTTATACGACCCAGTACAATATTTAGATCGGACTTATCGCTGCTTTTTAATGCTAGGTTCGCCCAAATGGAAAGCACCATTCAAAATGCCAGAGTGGGTGGTAATTAAAGCATTGTTGATTGTAATTTGGCGACAAGGAATTAAACGGGAAACTCGCTGGAAATTCTGGCATCATTTGTTCAGTCTCCTCAAGCGTAACCCTGCTGTTGTTGACCACTACATTGCTGTTTGCGCCCATAACGAGCATTTCCTAGAATATCGCCAAATTGTCCGCGATGAAATTGAAAGTCAACTAGCTGTATATTTGGCACAAGGCGCAGAAAAACCTTATGTCCCACCAGTAGTGGCGGAAAAAGCCGAGGCGATCGCGAGTTAAATTTAAAATAGGGTGTAGGGAGTGGAAAATAAAGATGAAAATGCACTCCCTAAATCCAAAATCGGACATCCAAAATTGGTATGACTTCTACTGCATCAGAACAAATTCGTTGGACAACGGCTGACTTAGAGTTATTTCCTGACGATGGCAAGCGTTATGAGATAATTGACGGAGAATTGTTTGTGACTAGAGCGCCTCATTGGAAACATCAAACAGCCTGTGTCAAAGTTGGAACACAGTTAGAAATTTGGTCGAATGAGACTGGTTTAGGACAAGTTGCTTTTGCACCAGGAATTATTTTCAACGATACTGATAATGTAATTCCTGATGTAGTGTGGGTAAGCAATCAGCGTTTATCAGAAATATTAGATGAAGCTGGACATTTAATAGGTGCGCCAGAGTTAGTAATTGAAGTGCTTTCTCCTGGAGAAGTGCAGAAGAAACGCGATAAGCAGTTAAAGCTGAAGCTGTACTCAGTTCAAGGAGTACAAGAATACTGGATTTTTGACCGCGAAAAAGAGACAGTAGGAATTTACCGTCGGGAAAATGGTGTTTTAAAATTAGCGGCTACTTTATATAAAGAAGATAATTTAACTAGTTCACTTTTGCCGGGATTTAGTTGTGCTGTGAAGGTTTGTTTTAGTTAGCGAGCGCTAACTAGTAATTTTGCAGGTACAAATTCGTTTTTAATTTGGCTGGAATTGAAAGTTATACCAGTCCACAGTGTTAATTTATCATTTATCGTTCACAGCGTAATTTACGCCCATTTCAAAGTGATGGGTATTTCAACTGTTTATGGTGAGTGGTTACATACCATAAACTGTGTAGGTTTATTCAATAAGTTTTAATTAGGCAGTTTCCTGAAGAAAATACAAATTTTGTTGCCTCCATACCAACAATTTAACCCCTAGATAGATAAAAATTTGTATGCTGAAGTTAACAGGTCTTAATAGTTCTTTTTAAAGATTGTGCAGGAAGATTTTAGATTAATTGTTGATTTAGTATTAGTTTTGGGAGTCGCAGCCTGTGGGGGACTGTTGGCATCCCTTTTAAAACAACCAGTGCTGTTGGGTTATCTCATCGGGGGAATGGTTGTTGGGCCTGCTGGGCTAGGGCTGATTAAAGAAATTATTCAAGTAGAGACCTTAGCGCAATTCGGGGTCGCCTTTCTCTTATTTGCCTTGGGTGTGGAGTTTTCTTTTTCTGAATTAAAAAAAGTAAAAGCGATCGCCCTTGGTGGAGGTGGACTACAAATAGCCTTGACAATCTTAGTCACAGTGGTGGTGTGTGGTGTAACGGGGGCTTGGGGCAGCTTACCCGCGAAAGGTGTATTTTTGGGGTCAATTCTTTCCTTGTCTTCTACCGCCGTTGTCCTCAAGTGCTTGATGGAGCGTAACGAAACAGAAACGCCCCACGGACAGGTAATGTTGGGGATTTTGGTTGTACAGGACTTGGCTTTAGGGCTAATGCTGGCTGTCTTACCTGCACTGCACGCACCAGCAGAAGTTATTGGTGTAGCCGTACTTACCGCCTTGGTACGGATTGGTTTATTTGCTGCTGGGGCAGTTGTGGCGGGGATTTGGCTGATACCGCCATTATTGCGAATGTTAGCCCGCACGGAAAGCCGCGAATTATTTTTACTTGGTGTAGTGACTTTATGTTTGGGTATTGCGCTATTAACAGAATACTTGGGCTTGTCAATTGAAATGGGGGCGTTCGTCGCCGGCTTGATGATTTCTGAAGTGGAGTACGCCGACCAAACCCTGACTTATGTAGAACCACTACGAGATATTTTTGCCAGTTTATTCTTTGCTGCCATTGGGATGCTGATTGATCCGGTGTTTTTGTGGCAGAATCTGGAATTAATTTTAGGGTTAGTGGCGTTGGTCTTTGTCGGTAAGTTTTTGATTATTACGCCCTTAGTCAAGTTATTCCGCTACCCGTGGAAAACAGCCTTAATTGCTGGGTTGGGACTGGCACAGATTGGGGAATTTTCCTTTGTTCTCGCCAGTGAAGGACAAGTATTAGGTTTAGTATCCCGACGGATATATTTATTAATTTTAGGAACTACAGCAGTTACCCTGATTTTGACTCCTTTTGTACTGCGGCTACTACCATCTTTATTTAACTTTGCCGAATCTATGCCTTGGCTGAAACCTTATTTGGCTGGCGAAGGCGAAGCGCGGGATGTATCGGAAGAATTACCGATAAAAGACCATATAGTTGTTTGTGGCTATGGGCGTGTGGGTAAGAATTTGGTCAAGTTATTGCAACAGCATGACTTACCTATAGTGGTCATAGATCAATCTGAAAGCCGAATTCAGCAGTTACGGGATGCAGGAGTACCTTACGTGTATGGTAACTGCGTAAGTTTTCATGTTTTGGAAACCGCAGGTGTTAACCACGCTAAAGGAATGGCGATTGCACTTCCTGACCCTATGAGTACGCGTCTCAGCCTAAAACGCGCTTTAGAACTACACCCAGAATTAAATCTAGTTGTCCGCGCTACCCAAGACAAAAATATTGAAGTGCTTTATCAATTAGGGGCGAGGGAAGTAGTTCAACCAGAATTTGAAGCCAGTTTAGAAATGGCAACTTATTTATTAAATGACTTGGGCTTCTCGCAATTTGTGGTACAACGGGAAATGCAGCAAATCCGTAACGATCATTACTTGGATTTGCGCCCAGAACGTTCTGCTTCTGAGGTTTCCCGCGATTTACACCAAGCAACCCGCGATTTAAATCGACGCTGGTATGCAATACCATCTACTTCACCTCTCATTGGGATGAGCTTAGAAGAAGCCGATATGCGTTACTTAACAGGGATAAGTTTGATGGCGATTCGCCGCGCTAACGGCAATGAAATCGACTATCCTAATAATCAAACTAAATTAGAAGAAGGCGATCGCTTATTAGTTGTCGGTGCATCTGAGGAACTAGCAGCTTTAGAAGAATTTGCTCAAGGTAAGATAGCCGTTCCTGGAGAAAATAGCGCTTGTCAGTGGTTAGTTGTCGATGCTGATTCCCCTGTTGATCATAAAACCTTGGCTGACTTGAAAAATCATGAACCATCAGTGAAGGTGCAAGCACTGCGGCGGGATGGTAAGTTTATTCGCCGTCCTGATGACAAAACAGACCTCAGAGTTGGCGACCAAGTATTATTATGTGGTAGCTTACCCAGTCTGAATCAACTACAATCTTTATTCGCCGCAGCCAACAAAATGCCTTTGTCTATCCCCATCGCTAAAGCGAATGAAGCACAAACAGTGAAAGAGTTTCTGCCTTGAGAGTGCTGAGTCACCGAAGTTTGCTCAACGGGGGGAACACGCGCACACAAGTTTTCTCCGCACGCAACTTTTCGCTGAGTACTGAGTAGAAATACTAGCTTATAACCCCTCTTTTATCAGAGGATTAAACTTTGGGTTTGAAGTAAGCGATCGCTTGTTTCCAAATGGTTGTTTGCTGGTTGTTTTCATCGGCAATACAAACACAACCTGGATCTTGCCATAAAACCTTACCTGTCAACAGATCGCCTGTAACTAGTTTGAACTCAACTACTGCGGCTTGTTTAATCAGGTTCTGCACTTGCCGAATACTTGGCAGCGAAGTGTCAAAATCAGTTGTCGCCATGTTTGGTGATGGTTTATGCACAATAAAAAATGTTTTCTGTAAGGAGTTGTAAAGTATGAATGATCAACTATGAAGGATAAAATTTCATCCTAGCCTGCGGCAAGCCACCCAAAAGGTGTCTACATACTTTACACTTCATACTTTCCTAATCATTGATAATTCATCATTGGAAAAATGGCAATCGAATTTACTAAGTATCACGGTCTAGGCAACGACTTTATTTTAATTGACAATCGCGCGTCAGCCTCACCATTACTAACACCAGAGAAAGCAATTGAATGGTGCGATCGCCACTTTGGCATTGGTGCAGATGGTGTGATTTTTGCTTTACCCGGAAAAAACGGTACTGACTACACCATGCGAATTTTTAATTCCGATGGTTCCGAACCGGAAATGTGTGGTAACGGTATTCGTTGTTTAGCAGCATTTCTCGCTGATTTAGAAGGTATATCTCGCACTCAAGATAAATATCGCATTCATACCTTAGCAGGGACAATTACACCCCAACTAACACCCGATGGACAAATCAAGGTGGATATGGGTTTACCGCGCCTACTCGCTGGCGAAATCCCTACTACTCTGGGTGCGCCTGATGCCAAAGTGATTAATCAACCCCTAGAAGTCGCAGGCCAAACTTGGGAAGTCACCTGTGTAAGTATGGGGAATCCCCACTGCATCACTTTTGTGAAAGATGTCGCCACAATTCCCTTAGAAACCATCGGCCCAAAATTTGAACATCACCCAGTTTTTCCCCAAAGAACCAACACCGAATTTATTCAAGTGGTGAGTCGTGACTACCTGAAAATGCGGGTATGGGAAAGAGGCGCAGGAATTACATTAGCTTGTGGTACAGGTGCTTGTGCATCTTTAGTGGCTGGCGTGTTAACTGGAAAATGCGATCGCTTGGCGACTGTAGAATTACCAGGAGGTTGCTTAGAAATTGAATGGTCAGAAATTGACGAACGAATTTATATGACTGGCCCTGCTGAACGAGTGTTTAAGGGTACGGCTTGAAACATAATTTAGAAGTCATGCAGTGTGAAACTTTCTCTCAAACCGAACCCCAACCCCTTCCCTGTTAGGTAAAACTACGGTGTACACACAAGTCAAAAATTTTCATGTTCAACCACACCCCGCCTAGAACTAAAGTTTTAGGCTCATAGCCAAAGTCCACAAAACGTGGACTGATATATTTTTAGTTGAGTCATCTGAAGATGACTTACGCTATGAGACTCGGAATGAATTCCGAGGCGGGACAGATGCAGTACACGAATATTTGTGTGTACACCATAGCGGTTACTCAGCACTTCTTATTGCTTGGCTGCTTTCATAGACAAACTAATCCGTTTTAATTTCTCGTTCACTTCCAGAACTCTAACTTTGACAACTTGTCCCACCTTAACTATGAGCTTAGGGTCATCTACAAATCTATCGGCGAGTTGGGAAATATGCACCAAACCATCTTGATGTACACCAATATCTACGAATGCGCCAAAATTTGCCACATTGGTAACTATTCCTTCTAATTCCATCCCGATTTGTAAATCTCTAATTTCTTTGATGCCTTCTTGAAAGGTTGCATACTTAAACTCAGCGCGGGGATCTCGTCCGGGTTTTTCCAGTTCTCGGAAAATGTCGCGCAGCGTAGGTTCACCAATAGTATCGGTGACGTATTTTTTTAGCTCGATTTTTTTGAGTTTTTCCGCAATTTGACTAACTTGATTTAATGGTACGTTGAGGTCAGATGCGATCGCTTCCACCACTGAGTAACTTTCAGGATGCACCGCCGTATTATCTAACGGATGATTGCCATTGCGAATCCGCAAAAATCCGGCGGCTTGTTCAAAAGCTTTCGGCCCTAATTTCGGCACTTTCAACAGTTGGCGGCGACTTTTAAACGCTCCATTTTGATTGCGATAGTTGACAATGTTATTAGCCACTGCGGCTGTAATACCAGATACAAAGGTTAAAAGTTCTTTAGAAGCTGTATTTAAATCTACACCCACAAAGTTGACGCAGCTTTCTACAGTGTCATCAAGTTTCTTCTTCAATAACTTTTGATCAACATCGTGCTGATATTGTCCCACGCCAATTGATTTGGGATCAATTTTGACTAATTCTGCTAAGGGGTCTTGCAAACGGCGACCGATACTAATCGCACCCCGCACTGTCACATCTAAATCGGGAAACTCTTCTAAGGCGACTTTACTGGCAGAATATATGGATGCACCAGATTCATTCACCATCACCTTAATTGGTTTACGGTCTACAGCTTGTAATACTTGCGCCACAAATTCATCAGTTTCCCGCGAAGCAGTTCCGTTACCAATAGCTACTAGTTCGATTTTGTATTTTTCAATCAAATTTCTAATCGTTTGTGCAGCTTTAGTACGTTGTTCCGCTGCTTGATGGGGAAAAACAGCTTGATATTCGAGAAATTTGCCTGTTTCATCTAAAACTGCAACTTTACATCCAGTTCTAAAACCAGGATCAATTGCTAAAGTGGGTTTCATCCCCGCAGGTGCAGATAATAATAACTCACGCAGGTTAGTTTCAAATGTTTTGATGGATTCTATGTCTGCATAATCTTTTTTGGTAGAAATTACTTCTCCTGTTAAAGAAGTTTTCATCAGACGGTTAAACGCATCCTTCAGCATCATCTGATAAAAATCCCTAATTGCTCTGACTTTAGTACGAATTACCTGAGATTCAAGATAACCAAGCACATAATCTTCATCAAAGTTAATATCGAAGCTTAATACTCCCTCAGCTTCACCACGACACAATGCCAACATATTGTGAGGAGCAATATTTTTCACTTTGATTTGATAATTCCGGTACATCTCAAATTTGGTTGTACCTTCAGGATGCTCATCTTTAATGCGGGAAACAAAAACTCCTGCGTCTAAAAGATAGTCGCGCAAATAAGCCCGGAGTTCCGCTGTTTCTGCGACTGCTTCTGCTAAAACGTCTGCTGCACCTTTGAGGGCTTCATCTGCTGTTTTTACGCCTTTCTCTTCCGAGATATATTTGCTGGCTTCTGTTTCTAAAGATGCAGCTATACCATTTTTAATATTCAGCGATTTTATGAACTCTGCCAGTGGTTCTAATCCTTTTTCTTTAGCAATTGTGGCGCGAGTGCGGCGCTTTGGTCGATATGGTAAGTATAAATCCTCAAGTTCGGTTTTTTGTTGACAAGAGATAATTTGTGTTTTCAACTCATCAGTGAGTTTACCTTGTTCAGCGATCGCATTTAAAATTACTGATTTTCTGGCTTCTATTTCTGTTAAGTAATTATACTTATCAAACAAATCCCGCAATTGCACTTCATTCATTTCTCCAGTGCGTTCTTTGCGGTAACGTGCAATAAAAGGAACTGTCGCACCCTCCGCCAAAAGTTCCAGCGCGTTCTGCACCTGATAAGGTTTAAGATCCAGTTCAGTTGCTAATAGTTGAGGAATGTTTAGCATTGGGTATCTAATGGTAAAATGTCGCTTCTTAAGGTAGTATCGTAGATCGTCATTATAGTGACAACGCTGAGTGTTAAACTTATTTACTGGATAATTACGGAATTGTGACTTGCTTGCTGATTGTTTATTTCATTAGAGGATTGTGAAGACACCTCTTTAGATATAAGATTGACAGCAATGATTATAAAAAAAATATAAATTAAAACTTCTCAGTTCTTGACATCTTACGTTAGGAGAAGAACAGCAATGGCCTTGTTTTTTTTAATTCCTCTGTTTACTGGTTTAGCAACTGGTTACTTATCCAAAAAATGTAGTGATGAATTAGCTTACCTGACTGGTATATTTACAATCATCAGTCTAGTTGTGAGTTTAGTTTTAGCACCTTGGCAAATCCAGCTATTGCTACTGGTTTTCGTGGTCATTACTACTAATAAACTTTTACGAGATAACGATAAAAAATATACCCAAGCCAGTAAAAAATAAGTGTAAATAATTAAATCCATAGGCAAGATGCGATCGCCACTAATTCTGTAAAATGATGGAATGTACGCGATCGCTGTCTCTTAGCAAAACATCCAGCCCTGGAAATTTACACATCGTCATAGAGTCATCAGCTAATAGCTCTTGAAGACAGTTTTATCACCATTGCCAACCATACCCAAAATATTCAACCGGGAAAGTTTTAAGTTGTCAATAGCACGGTTAAGTACTAAGGACTGGGTTTTGCCAATTTTTACCACTATTAAAATACCGTCTGTATTTGGTGCAAGCAAACTAACATCAGCAAGCCCCACTAGAGGAGGTACATCATAAATTACTAAGTCAAAAGAATTATGAAACTCAGTCATCAGTCGCTTCATTTTCTCTGAAGATAGCAATTTTGTCGCATCCGGTGGTACTGGCCCAGAGGTAATTACAGATAATTGACTCAACGTAGATATTTCCTGAATAGCTTCTCCTACTGGTAAATTAGTCGAAATTAAATTACTTAAACCCCACAGATTACTTAAATTTGATAAAGTATGGATTGTTGGTCTGCGAAGATCAGCATCTACTAGTAATACTCTCTGACCCATTGCTGTAGCTATTTGAGCCAAATTAAAAGCAACTGTAGATTTCCCATCACTAGGCATGGATGAAGTAATAATAATAGATCGGATCGGGTGATCGGAATTGAGAAGCTGAATATTTGTATAAAGCACCCGTAAAGATTCTAAAAAATTTGTATTATGGTGACTATTATCTTGAAGTGTGGCAACATTCAAATTAGGTAGAAATTCAGAGAAGTATTTTGGTAAATTTATCAAAGGAAGATTTCGAGGAAAAAAAGAGTCATCTTGCTCAGTCTGAATTTGCTTTTCAAAAGGTATACTACCTAGCAATGGTAATTTTACTTTTTCCTTTAAATCCTTAACACTATTGTATGTACTGGCTAACTTTTCTAGTAATAAAGCAACGCCAATGCCTATGAGAATACTCGCTGCTAATCCTGATAATAGGTTCTTTTTTAAACTAGATGAAGTGGCAGGAAATTCTGGTTTAACTGGTGCTTGAACTAATTCCCAACTAAATTCTGTTTGAGATTTCTGAATTTGCAAAGTTTCACGAGTAGACAAAAAACGATTAAGACTTTCAACAGCAACTTGTAATTTACGTTGCAAATCTGTATATTTTCGTGACAAAATAGGCAGTTGTTTGCGTTTTTGCTGCAATTCCTGTTCTCTTTTTGCCAGTGTCAGACTCTGTACTTCTAAAATTTTAATTCCAGTTGCGATCTCAGCACGTTTAGTATCTAAAAAGCGCTTGGCTTCTTGGTCAATTAAAGGCAACAAGCTGTCTCGCTTTTCTTTCAACGATTGTAGTGTAGGATTATCTGCTTGGAAACGAGTAGAATCCGCAGCTACCTGAGCATCTAATTGATTTTTCTGGCTGATTAACTGTTGATATAAATTTGCAGTAGTTAGTACTGCTTTCTCACCATCTGGTTGTTGCAGTAAATTTAAATTAGCACGAGCTTGTGCCAACTGAAAATTAATTGTTTGTTTTTGGGCAGTTAAGGTTGCTGTCTCAGCATCTAGTGCTTTTGTTTCAGTTTCTGGATCGTTAAGATTATATATTTGTTTGAGAGTTTGCAGTTGTTGTTGCAGCTGATCAACACGACTTTGGGAAATTTTTAGCTGTTTTTCAACAAACTGAAGTCCTTGCCCTATTTTAGTTTGCCGTTTTTCTTTACTATATTCTAAGTAAGATTGAGCAGTTTTATCTAAAACCAGTTTAACTTTATCTGGATTGTTATCTCGATAACTTACTTGTATAATTTTTGTCTTACCCAGCTGAAAAACATTTAAAGAATTAGCTAGGAAATCATAACTGATATCTGGATAAGCAACTTGCACCCGTTTAACAACATCTTCCAAAATTACAGGACTCTTAAGAATCTGAATTTGGCTATCATAATCTAGAGTAGATTGATTTGAATTGGCATTAGCATCCTTGATCACATCAACAGTTTTACTATCGTCACTGACTGGTTCTACTAGAATCTGAAAATTGGCTTCATATTCTGGTTTTGTCGGATTCAGTGTTAAGCCGATAACAATACTGGCCATTGCAACAGTAGCAACTCCAGCAATAGTTAGCCATCTTCGTTGTAAAATATCTAAAACTTCTTGAAAGTTCCAACCACCCTCTGATTCTTCAGCCCACGGCAGAGGTTGATTCGGTAAAAATTGATGCTCAGAGTTGCTATTATGTCCTGAGGAGGAATGTTGAGAAGGATGATTGTCCATTATTTATGAATATTTGGTAGTCAACCATACTAGATTTATTTATAACAATTTTTTAGATTGAGTTTCTATAGCAGCCATAATTACTTAATGAGAGTTTTTGCTAAAATTTATACGGCTTATAAGAAATTTACTTAAAAAAGACTGTATGTAAAAGTAATTTTTAATACGGCTAAATCTAAAGAAAAATAAGTTTATATTTATACTAGTGTATGAATGTTCTATACTGAAATTAAAAATTTATTTTTAAGTTTACTAAGGGTTTAATATACATACACACAGTAAATTATTTTATGGTATTTTTTATATTTATTTTAGATGGAATTAATTATATGTTAAAAATTAATTCAAAATGACTGTTTTGAATTAACCATTTTCCCCTCTAGTCGGCGAGCGCTCATAAATAAATTTGCGCTAGTTATAAATAAGAAAAAACTTTACCTTCCTCAGACAAACTCTGTTAATTACAGATTGCTATGATTGTGAGTAGAAGTAAACACGTAACATAACTTACAAAACATAAACATATATACAAATTACCCCAAACTATTGATTTATTCAATAATTATTATTAATTTAATATAATCTTAATGAGAGTCTGAGAAAGTCCTAGTTCACCAATTAGTTCTTGATGAGGAGCAGGAACTCTAATGTACATAAGAACTAGTACTTAAATAAAAATGTACTGTATGAAGATATTGTATAAAGCGACTTGAGCAAAATAAATTTTTGATGAAGCTTATGAGTAAACTTTGAAACATGATACTTTACTATTTAAGATCGTGATTAGCGACCTGCACGCAATTCATGGAAATTAAATGCAGTCACTAATAAGCAACACAATCAATAAAAGCTAAGATTTCGCAAACAAAAGTTTCATATAGGAGGTAAATTAAGGTTCCATTGGAGAAGAAATAAAATTTGGAAATTTTATTTAGACGATCAATCTGCATCAGATAAAAACTTACTCAAAAAAAGTTTTATTTTTAAATAAAACTCATTGTATATTTTGTGTTTCCCTGTTTAAGAAAATTTATTATACATAATAATAAAAATACACTTACCTATGTTAAGAATATTTCCTAGCTCTCGAAAATTATACGAGTAAGCTTTAAGGAAGTTTGATAGAGTATGTGATTTTCATACCAGTTTTCAGTAAACTGAAAACTGGTATGAAAAACCCAGCATTAAATTGTATACATTAATGACTTAAGAGCTTTAGTGGTTCAGTTATATTTCCCTATAAATCTCTAAATTCTTAAGTAGGATAGCGCCGATGAGACTCAATGAATGGATGAACCAAAAATTTTTACAATCCATTTCTACTCGGTTAGAAGAAGAAAGTGATAATTCTTTCAAAGTTCAACAATCTATTAAATTGTCTGTAGTTACCCAATATTTCCCCCCAGACTATGCTGCTACCGGACAATTAATTGAGGAATTAGTAAAACAGTTAGGACAGCAAGGGGTAGATGTAGAAGTTTTTACTAGTCAACCTGGGTACGCGTTTAACTCAGCAGCAGCTCCATCGGTGGAGAAGTTAGAACGCCTCCGAGTTCAGCGCTCTCGGACTGCTCAACTGTGGCCAGGAAGAATTCGCGGCAAAGCTGTTAATGGTGTGTTGTACACTTTACGCGCTTTATTGTATATGTTGAGAGCTTGGCGGCGTAACAATGTAATGTTAGTTACAACAGCCCCACCATTTTTGCCATTATTAGGATATTTGGGGTATTTATTATTTAGGCTTCCCTATGTCTGCATAATATATGATCTTTATCCTGATATTGCGATCGCTCTAGGTGTAATTTCCAAGAGTCATTGGCTAGTCAGAATGTGGCGCAAAATTAACCAACAAGTTTGGTTAAATGCAAAGGGAATTATCGTTTTAAGTCCAGCAATGAAGCAACGAGTATTAGCCCATTGCCCACAAATCAGCGATAAGATTTCTGTTATTCATAGTTGGGCTAATCCAGATTTAATTGTTCCAATTGCTAAACAAGAAAACTGGTTTGCTTGGAAGCACAACCTTGTACAAAAGTTTACAGTTCTCTACTCTGGCAATATGGGGCGCTGTCATGACATTGAAACCATGCTAGAAGCAGCCAAGGAACTACAAGATGAAGCAATTCAGTTTGTATGTATTGGTGGTGGAGCAAAGCGAGAAGAATTAATCAAGGAAGTAAACCGCTTAGGTTTGAGAAACTTTACATTTCTGCCATATCAAGATAAGCAAATACTTCCATATTCTTTAACAGCCTGTGATTTGTCATTCGTGAGTGTAGATGAAACTACAGAAGGTTTGGTTGTTCCTAGTAAGCTTTACTCTGCCTTAGCGACAGGAAGGCCTATAGCGGTCATTTGTTCTCCCTACTCTTATCTCAGACAATTGATTGCAGAGGCTAACTGTGGTGGAACTTTTGACAATGGAGATGGACACGGACTAGCTCAATTTATTCGCTTACTGAGCCGCGACCCACAATTAGGAGAACGGATGGGAAAAGCTGGTCGCCAATATTTGCGATCGCATTTCACACCTAAGCTAATCTCTCAACAGTATTTTGATGTTTTACAGCAAGCAATAGCCTCTGATGAAGTGATCTCTGTGTCTCAAGTGCAGACAAAGTAAGCTTTAATGGAGTCTTCATTTTATCCTGGAAAAACCTTAAGTTTAGTGTTGTGTTTCAACAGTGCAATTTTGATAATTTATTAATGCTCTGTTGATATTAAACTCACTAATAACTGATATGTATATTTTTATGGTAGGAGGAACATAATATTCAAAAGCTTACTCTAATTAATCTATCTGAATAGACTATAACCAGACTAAAATAGATTATTTAGCAATAGCAAGCTGAATAAATTGTTAGGAGAAGTATTCCAACTAGAATTAGTAGTCAAATTTGTAAATATTTAGGAGATGGGCTTCGATGGTCATTTTGATCTCAGTCCCTCCAAATAAACCTTCCTTACTTATCTATTTTGTAGTTCATCAATGTGGGAGGCAAAATTGCAGAGAAGGTGTGACCGAAATCGGAAGCGTTCAAAAAGAAGGGCGATCTACTGCCCATTTCACAGTTGCTATATAGATAGCGTCAGTCAGAAATATCAAATATTTGCTGAAAAACCAGGCCAATTGCAGCAACGAGGCGTGAGTAGGCGTAATGCTTTAATGCTAATAGCCAGCCACACAACAGTTACCATAGAAGGAGAATGGCTAGAAGCTTTTTGGTGTGAAGAATGCCAGCAAACAAAATGGTATCATGTACAAAAATCTGGCGATCGCACCTATAAACTTTCACTAGCCCCACAAGAACTTTGGCAGCAAGCAACAGGAGTTATCCATCCAAATGGAAATCCTTCTGTTGGAGAGTTCACTCGTAGGCAATCAAGACTAGTTGGTTATCACGGTATGAAAGATTTCCAGTTTGTAGGTTAACTGTTACAGATTAAGATCCTCAATAAATACTATGAGTAGTCAAGATATAGCTTCTACACAAGAGCTAGTACTGGAAGCTGGAAAAGTGGAGCGACAGTATTGGCAAGACTTGTGGCGCTATCGGGAACTGTTATATTTTCTTGCGTGGCGTGATATTTTGGTGCGTTATAAGCAAACTGTGGTTGGTTTAGCGTGGGCGTTAATCCGACCATTTTTGACTATGGTTGTATTTACTGTAGTGTTTGGCAATTTAGCAAAATTACCCTCATCAGTACCTTATCCAATTCTTGTTTTCGCTGCGATGTTGCCTTGGCAATTTTTTGCCAATTCCCTTAGCGACTGTAGCAACAGCCTAATTGGCAATGCCAACTTGATATCGAAGGTCTACTTTCCTCGCCTGATTGTGCCACTGAGTTCAGTAATTGTCAGCTTTGTAGATTTTATGATTTCTGGCATAATTCTACTTGCACTTATGGCTTGGTATAATTTTGTGCCTGACTGGCGGATATTGACGCTGCCCTTATTTATTGCGATAGCTTTTGCTGCTTCATCTGGAGTTGGGCTGTGGTTTGCAGCATTAAATGTAGAATATCGTGACTTCCGCTATATCGTGCCATTTATTGTCCAATTTGGATTATACGTATCACCAGTTGGTTTTAGTAGCAATCTTGTACCAGAAAAGTGGCGATTACTGTATTCATTAAATCCAATGGTAGGAGTGATTGATGGATTTCGTTGGGCTATTCTTGGTGGTGATGCCAAAATTTACTGGCCAGGATTTACCTTATCTCTAGCCTTAGTTTTACTGTTACTGCTAAGTGGCATCTGGTATTTCCGCAAAGTAGAACGGACATTTGCTGACGTAATTTAGAAAGGAGTAAAGCAGATGTCAGAAACTGTAATTCGTGTTGAAAATCTTAGTAAAAAATATATCATTAGTCATCAGCAGGAGAACTCCGGTCGCTTTCGCTATAAAGCTTTACGTGATGTGATTGCTGATGGCACTAAATATGTGACTCAGAAACTCCTAAAACCAGCCGATAACAAAATAAACAATCCATATATTGAAGAATTTTGGGCATTGAATGATGTTTCCTTTGAGATTAAACAAGGTGAAGCCATTGGTGTGATTGGACGTAATGGCGCAGGTAAATCAACTCTCCTCAAAATTTTGAGTCGCATTACCGAACCAAGTAAAGGGCGTATTACTATCCAAGGAAGGGTAGCAAGTTTATTAGAAGTAGGAACAGGATTTCACCCAGAACTGACAGGTAGAGAAAACATCTATCTCAATGGTTCTGTTCTGGGGATGAGTAGAGTAGAAATTAAGCAGAAATTTGATGAAATAGTCGCCTTTGCTGAAGTTGAGAAATTTTTAGACACACCAGTGAAGCGCTATTCTTCTGGAATGTATGTGCGCCTAGCATTTTCTGTTGCTGCTCATTTAGAGCCAGAAATTTTAATTGTTGATGAAGTTTTGGCTGTAGGTGATTCAGCATTTCAGAAGAAGTGCTTGGGGAAAATGGATGATGTCGCAACCAAACAAGGGCGGACAGTTCTATTTGTTAGCCATAGTATGACAGCGATCGCCCAACTAACCAAACGTTGCATATTACTTTCTAAAGGCAATATTCAGTTTGATGGTAGTACTAATAAAGCTGTACAGCTTTATTTAGTTGGACAAAAAGATGATTCCATACCACAGGCATACTACCAAGCACCTGTAAATAAACCTGGCAATTACATCGCTTGGGCGCGAGTGCATACATCTGAAGCAGAGGGAATTCACTGTTGGGGCGAACCAATCAACGTTGAGTTTGCATTACACATTACTCAACCTCATGACAGTCTGCGCTTTTCTTTTCAGATAGTCAATTCTTTACAGCAACCGATTTGTATTTTTTGGTTTTTTGAATCAAATGCTCCCTTCTGTCAAAAACCTGGAACATTTATTCTCCGGTGTGAAATTCCGAAATCAAGACTTTATATGGGTTCATACACCTTAACAACATGGTTGTCTGAAAGACGTAGCGAGACTTTACTAGAAAATCTCAGAGAAATTTGCCCGTTTGAAGTAACCATGCACAAATTTGAGCGTCCAGATTATGAATGGCAGCCTGATGAGTGTATTTATTTAGAAGATGCCGTTTGGCAATCTGTGGAACAAATTTTATAACAGCAAAAGGTAAAGCAAGGTGCCAATCAACGATGATGTCAAATTAGGCAAAAATGTCAAAATTTTTCATGCCAATCTTGTAAATCTTTACGGTTGTCAAATCGGTGACGAAACCAAGATAGGCGCTTTTGTAGAAATTCAGAAAGATGTGATTATCGGTGACCGATGTAAGATTTCATCACATAGCTTTTTGTGTGAAGGTGTTGTCCTCGAAAACGAAGTCTTTATTGGTCACGGAGTTATGTTTACCAATGACACTTATCCCCGTGCCACTAATGAAGATGGTAGTTTAAAAACAGGAGATGATTGGTGTGTCGTCAAGACCCTAGTTAAAAAATGTGCCTCTATTGGCAGTAACGCCACTATCTTACCAGGAGTGACTGTTGGAGAAAAAGCTATTGTTGGCTCTGGTGCAGTAGTCACTAAAAATGTTCCTGATTATGCAATTGTAGTTGGAGTCCCAGCTAAAGTCATAGGTGATGTACGCGATCGCCAAAACTTAGAAATGTCCACTAGTCTTTTGTGATATCCTTCTTTGTTGCCACTTTTCAATAGCAGCAATTGATAATACCTAAAAAATAAATTCTCATTAGTTAAAAGCAATGGTAAACAACATTAATATCGGTGTCATCGGCTATGGCTATTGGGGCCCAAATCTGGTAAGAAATTTTGTAGAAATGCCAGGAGTTCAGGTTAGAACCGTTAGCGATTTTAACCCACAACTACTAGCAAAGGTACAAGCTCGGTATCCGACAATTCAAGTTACTAAAGATTGCCGAGATATATTTACAGATCCAAAAATTGACGCTGTAGCGATCGCCACACCAGTTTCAACTCACTTTGAATTAGCTTTAGCAGCCTTGCAAGCTGGTAAACACGTGATGGTAGAAAAACCAATGACAACTACCTCCGAGCAAGCAATGCGGCTGATTGAAGAGGCAGAAAAACGCAACCTAGTGTTAATGGTCGATCACACCTTTGTGTATACGGGTGCTGTCCGCAAAATGCACGATTTGATCGCCACTAATTCACTAGGTGATATTTACTACTACGATTCTGTCCGCGTCAACCTCGGACTGTTTCAGCATGATGTAAATGTCATCTGGGATTTGGCAGTCCACGACCTCTCAATCATGAGCTACCTATTGCCATCTCAGCCTTATGCTGTCTCGGCTACAGGCATCAGCCACGTTCCTGGAGAACCAGAAAATATCGCCTACTTGACCTTATTTTTTGAAAAAAATCTCATTGCTCACATTAATGTGAATTGGTTAGCACCAGTAAAAATCCGTCGCACATTGATTGGTGGTAGTCAACGGATGATTGTTTACGATGACTTAGAACCAAGTGAGAAAGTCAAGATTTACGACAAGGGTATTACACTTAATGGCAACTCCGAAAGCGTGTATCAAATGATGATTGGTTATCGCACAGGGGATATGTACTCACCCAAATTAGATATGACAGAGGCATTGAAAACAGAGGGATTACACTTCATTAATTGTATTGAAAAAGGCGATCGCCCCATTACTGATGGAGAAGCAGGACTACGAGTAGTCAGAATTCTCGAAGCTGCAACCCAGTCTCTCAAGCAGCAAGGCCGATTAATTGAACTGAATATGGCAGAGGTAGCAGCGTGATTCCATTTGTAGACCTAAAAACTCAATACTTAAGTATTAAAGACGAAATTGATACTGCCGTCTTAAAAGTACTTGCAAGTACGCAATTCGTTTTGGGTAATGAAGTTAAAGCCTTTGAAGAAGAGTTTACCGATTACTGCAATGCAGATTATGGCATTGCTGTCAATACAGGTACTAGCGCCCTCCATTTAGCATTACTAGCAGCTGGCATCGGTGCGGGTGACGAAGTGATTACCGTGCCTTTCACCTTCGTTGCGACCACAGCAGCTATTTGCTACACCGGAGCCACCCCCGTTTTCGTAGATATCGATCCTGTTTCCTACACAATCGATGTCACCCAAATTGAAAAAGCGATAACTGAACGCACCAAAGCGATTCTACCCGTGCATTTGTACGGTCAACCAGCAGACATGGAGCCAATTTTGGACATTGCTCGCCGTCATGGTTTAGTCGTTATAGAAGATGCCGCGCAAGCTCACGGGGCTGAGTACAAGGGGCAACGTGTAGGTAGTATTGGTGACGTAGGTTGTTTTAGTTTTTACCCTGGTAAAAACTTAGGTGCTTATGGTGAAGGAGGTATGGCAGTCACCAATAATCCAGAATATGCCCATACTATGGGAATGCTGCGCGACTGGGGTCAAGAACGCAGGTATCACCATGTTTTGAAGGGTTACAACTATCGCATGGATGGCATCCAGGGAGCGATTTTACGGGTGAAATTACGCTACATCGAAGGCTGGACAGAAGCAAGAAGAACACACGCAGCCCACTATGACCAACTTTTGGCAAAATCTGGTGTAGGTATACCTGCTGTAATGCCTTACAGCCGTCATGTTTATCATGTCTACGCAGTGCGATCGCCAGAGCGAGATGCCCTACAACAAAGTCTGCAAGAGATGGAAATTCAAACAGGTATTCATTACCCAATTCCTGTCCATTTACAACCAGCTTATTCAGACTTAGGTTACAAGCCAGGTGATTTTCCGCACTCAGAAGCCGCATCTAGGGAAGTTTTATCGCTACCTATGTATGCAGAACTAAGCAAAGAGTCACAAACTCAGGTTGCCAAAGCCGTAATTAGCTTAACATAACCGATAAATTTGATGTCCAATCCAGGTACAATTAAGACAGTCACAGCTATCCACGGCTTACAAGCAGAAAAGCTAGACCCTGATTTTGAAATTCAACTATCAGAATATTTAAATACTCAATATGAACAAAAATCATTAATCGAATTATACGCACGTTTTGCTACAAGTGACGGCGACTTTGACGCGCTAATGCGGCGAGCTATTTGGCGTGCAGCAGCACGTAAATTCGGACATAACATTCGTATTGGCAATGGTGTAGGTTTTAAACATCTCGAAACCTTTGAGATTGGGAACCAGGTATTTATTGGTTCACAAACCTATATTCAGGGAAGGTTTGATGGTACTTGCATCATTGGTAATCATGTTTGGATTGGACCACAGAGCTACTTTGATGCCCGTTATTTAATTATTGAAGATTATGTGGGATGGGGCCCAGGTGCAAAAGTGCTGGGTTCATCACACACTGGATTGCCGATTGATGTTCCCATCATCCAAACAGACTTAGAAATTAAATCAGTAAAAGTGGAAACAGGAGCCGATATTGGCATGAATGCGGCAATCTTACCTGGGGTAACAATTGGCCGAGGCAGCATTGTTGGCGCTGGTGCAGTCGTAACCAAAGATGTACCACCTTACGCGATCGTCGCTGGTGTCCCTGCTAAGTTTTTACGCTGGCGGGAAGGATATGAACCATCAAAGGAAGAATATGCAAAATAAACGAATTTTAATTACAGGCGGTGCAGGTTTAGTTGGTTCCCATATTGCCGATTTGTTGGTAAATGAAGGAGTCTCTGAAATTATTGTTTTAGATAACTTCACCCGTGGACAGCTGAAAAACCTTGCTTGGGCAAAAGAAAATGGCCCTTTAGTAATCGTAGAAGGCGACATCCGCGATCAAAAACTCCTGGGTGAAGTCATGCAAGGTGTGGATATAGTCTTTCATCAAGCAGCAATTCGCATTACCCAATGTGCCGAAGAACCGCGTTTGGCATTAGAAGTTTTGGCAGATGGCACTTTCAACGTTTTGGAAGCAGCAGTGAAAGCCGGGGTAAAAAAGGTAGTCGCGGCCTCATCAGCCTCGATATACGGCATGGCAGAGGAGTTTCCCACAACTGAATCTCATCACCCTTACAATAACCGCACCATCTACGGAGCGGCAAAGGTCTTTAATGAGGGCTTGTTACGCAGTTTCTATGATATGTATGGGCTGGACTATGTAGCATTACGCTATTTTAACGTCTACGGTCCACGCATGGATATTTACGGTGTATACACGGAAGTATTGATTCGCTGGATGGAGCGCATTGCAACAGGTCAGCCACCACTGATTTTCGGTGATGGCAAACAGACAATGGACTTTGTTTATATTGAAGACATTGCCAGAGCAAATATCTTAGCTGCCAAAGCCGATGTTACGGATGATGTGTTTAATATTGCCAGTCATGTGGAAAGCAGCCTGAACGACCTAGCTTATAGTTTGGCTAAGGTGATGGGTTCAGATTTACAGCCAGAATATGGGCCAGAACGCAAAGTTAACCCCGTGTCCCGGCGATTGGCAGATGTGAGTAAAGCCAAGCAATTGCTGGGTTTTGAGGCGCAGGTATCCTTAGAAGAAGGATTGCGTCGGCTAGTGAGTTGGTGGCGCGAACAGAAATTGGCAAAGGAAGCAAGCAATGTCTGATAAAATCCAATCTATCCCGATCGCTAAACCTTGGTTAGGTGAAGCTGAGGCTGAAGCAGCTAGCCGTGCGATTATGTCTGGGTGGGTAACACAAGGGCCAGAAGTCGCCGCCTTTGAGCAAGAGTTTGCAGCTTACGTAGACGCAAACTCGGCTTGTGCTGTCTCCAATTGCACCACAGCATTGCATTTAGCGCTATTAGCTGTAGGTGTGAAACCTGGGGATGAAGTGATTACCGTCAGCCATTCTTATATTGCCACCGCTAACAGTATTCGCTACTGCGGTGCAATACCAGTGTTTGTGGATATTGAACCACAGACATACAACATCAATCCGATGTTAATTGAGGATGTGATTAGCAAACAGACTCGCGCCATCCTGATCGTCCACCAAATCGGGATGCCTTGCGACCTAAAAGCCATCTTGGATATTGCCCACCGTTACAATTTACCAGTAATTGAAGATGCAGCTTGTGCGATCGGTAGTGAAATCCTCTGGGATGGAAACTGGGAGAAAATTGGCAAACCACATGGGGATATCGCCTGCTTTTCTTTTCACCCCCGCAAAGTCATCACCACTGGCGACGGTGGGATGCTTACTACCAACAACCTCGAATATGACAAACAGTTTCGCCTGTGGCGGCAACATGGGATGAGCGTCCCCGATACTGTACGCCACGGTGCAAAACAGGTGATATTTGAGTCATATCCCATGCTGGGTTACAACTACCGCATGACTGATATTCAAGCAGCAGTCGGGCGAGAACAACTCAAGCGGCTTCCAGAAATTGTGGAACGTCGGCGTTATTTAGCACAAAGATATCAAGAAATACTAGCAGATATACCGGGATTAAAATTACCGAGTCAGCCAAATTGGGCAAAGAGTAACTGGCAGAGTTTTTGTGTCCGGCTAACAGAGAAATATGACCAGGTACAAGTCATGCAGGCAATGCTAGATGCTGGCATTGCCACACGACGCGGGATTATGTGCGCCCACCGCGAAAGTGCTTATCAAAGTGAAGCTTGGTCATGTGGAGTTGAGCCAAAAGCTTGTGAGTGTGAAGTTGGTAAGTGCGATCGCCTGTTTGAAAGTGAGCAAGCACAGGACAATACTGTTCTCTTACCCTTATTTCACCAAATGACTGAGCCAGAACAAAACTATGTAGTAAAAGTGTTAAAAACAGCTTGTGAGAGTTAATTCATCAAGATAATCTTCAGGCGGTTCAACTCATTACTCAGTCGGAGTTTCAAAGAATCAAAACTTTATTGGCTTAAATTCCTGAAAACCTTCTTACTACACAATTACTTTACTTGATTATACCAATTACCTTTGAAGAAACTCTGAACATCGGTTCCTTAATTTTAATAACTCAAATTTATCGAAATTCTGTCTATCACATCTTATGAATACTCTTTTTTCCAATCAAGTTCCCAGTATTACTAATTTCACGGAGCCAGGAAATACCTACGAATTAGGTATGAAATTCCGTAGTGCCAGAACTGGTAACATTACCAAAATCCGCTTTTGGAAAGCCCCTAGTGAAACGGGTACTCATGTTGGCAAACTGTGGACAGCTACAGGGCAACTCTTAACCAGTGTCACCTTTACGAACGAAACAGCTTCTGGTTGGCAGGAGCAAACATTAGATCAACCAATTCTTATTCAAGATAATACCACCTACGTAGTTTCCGTTAACATCAATAGCCACTACGTCGCCACCTATGATGAACTAGCTACTTCCATTGTTAATGGCGACCTCTCCTCCGTTGCCGATGATAACAATGGGGTATTTAATAGTACGCCTGGTGCCTTTCCCAGTAATTCCTATCGCAATACTAACTACTACCGAGATGTCGACTTTGTTTATGTCCCACAACCAACAATTACCAAGATTAGCGGCAATAATCAGAGTGGTTTAGCTGGCAGCACCTTACCCAATCCCTTAATTGTTGAAGTCAGAGATGCTGCTGGTAATGTCCAACCTAATGCCCCAGTTACATTTAGTGTTATCAGTGGTGGAGGCTCAGTCTCTCCCGCTAGTGGAGTTACCAATGCTAATGGCCAATTTATTACCAATTTCACCCTGGGAGCCACTGCTGGTGCCACACTATCCATAACTAACACCGTCACAGCCACCGCCAATGGTATAGGTAGCGTGACCTTCTTTGCAAATGCTAATCCGTCAGGCAACACACAAGTAGTTTTGACAAACCAGGTTCCTAGCATTGCGAATAATATTGATAACAATGGCACTTCCTACGAATTAGGGATGAAATTCCGCAGTGCTAGAAGTGGACAAGTTACACTCCTACGCTTCTGGAAAGCTCCTAGTGAAACAGGGACTCATGTTGGTAAGCTCTGGACAGCCACAGGAACACTTTTAGCCAGTGTCACCTTTACGAACGAAACAGCTTCTGGCTGGCAAGAGCAGTTACTAGATACGCCAATTAATATTCAAGCCAACACGACCTACGTAGTTTCTGTGAACGTTAATAGCCACTACGCTATCACTTATGATGAACTAGCTACTTCCATCATCAATGGCGACGTTAGCTCTGTGGCCGATGGGAACAATGGACTATACAATGTCAATGTCCATTCTTTCCCACAAAATTCCTACCGCAATAGTAACTATTATCGAGATATTGGCTTTGTCGTTGGTAGTAACTTATTGAAAGTGAGTGGAGATAATCAAACTGGTACTACAGGTAATGCTTTACCCGATCCTCTAGTTGTGAAAGTTATCAATGCTCAAAACAGTCCCCAAGCTGGAGTTACAGTCAACTTCAGTGTCACTATGGGGGGAGGGTCAGTTTCCCCGACAAGTACAGTTACCAATGCCAGCGGTGAAGCCAGTACAACCTTGACATTGGGAGCAGTTCCTGCGGGTTTAGGAGGAGTAGTAGTTACAGCGATCGCCCCTGGTATTGGTAGTGAAACCTTTTTAGCAGCAGCGGCTCCCAGTGAACCCAATCCTATTTATTTAGAAAACCTCAATGCTGGTACGAATAGCTGGAAGATGACCAACCGTGCCAGTGGCGAGATTGCCGGTTATGCTTCAGCAACCAGCGTCAACAAAGGTGAAACTCTAGATATCAAAGTTTCGCTGGCACAAGCTGGTCAATTTGCCATTGATGTCTACCGTTTGGGCTATTATGGCGGTGCAGGAGGCAGACTGATGGCCAGTAGTGGTTCACTACAAGGCACTACTCAACCCGCCTGTACTTTAGACCCAGATACTCGTTTGATTGAGTGTAACTGGACAACTTCCTATGCCCTACAGGTAAATAATAACTGGGTAAGCGGTCTTTACATCGCCAAACTCACCGACCACAGCACTGGCAAACAAGCTCATGTGTGGTTTGTAGTGCGTGATGATGGCAGCGAAGCGGATATTATTTTCCAAAGTGCAGTCTCTACTGTACTGGCATACAGTACAATGGGAGGCTACAGCCTATACAACTATAACAGTATTGGTGGACAAAGGGCTTACAAAGTTTCCTATGACCGACCCTACTCCCAAGCCAGTTATCAGGAATCTTACGAAGCTGACACACCTTTGCGATGGGAATACAACATGGTGCGGTGGTTGGAATCGCAAGCCTACGATATCACCTACACAGACAATATGCAGGTACACTCTAACGGACAAAAATTACTAAATCATAAAGTATACCTGTCTGTCGGTCATGATGAGTACTGGTCAAAAGAGATGTTTGATCATGTCAAAGCGGCTCGTGATGCAGGAATTAATTTGGGATTCTTCTCTGCTAACACCTGCTATTGGCGAGTCAGATTTGAAAATTCTACCCCTGCGGCTGGACAAGTTAGGCCAAATAGAGTCATGACTTGTTATAAACAGGATTGGGCATTAGATCCGATTGCCCAGCAACAAGGAATATCAGCCGCTACTAATAAATTTCGGAGTTTCCAGAACCAACAGCCAGAAAATTCCTTATTAGGAGTGATGTATGGTAGTGACACACCTAATATTTACGGTGGTAGTAATTTTGTTGTCACTAACAGCAACGATCCATACTATGCAAACACAGGACTACAAAATGGGCAACAGTTATTTTTGTTAGTGGGTTATGAATGGGATTTTGTAGTGAATAATGGTTCTACCCCACCAGGACTGGTGATTTTATCTGAATCACCAGTCTCACCTTCAGCTTTATTACCCACCTTTGATGAGCCACCTGGAGAACCAGGTCTGCCTGCTAATCAAGATTACACCAAATCTAACTCAGCTCGCTATACCGCAGCTAGTGGGGCAAAAGTCTTTGCTTCCGGCACAATTCAATGGGCATGGGGGCTAGATAGTGAAGATGTTACACCAGCGCGGGCAGATAGTCGCGTTAAGCAAATGACTGTCAACATTCTTGCAGATATGGAAGCCAGACCCCAGAAACCAGATGCAAACATCATCATTCCATAAACCATCTCAAAATCGCTAGTAACATCACTACGTTATCAATCGTTTGATTCAAAGATAGGAAAGACAGATTCTTTCCTATCTTTATTTTGGCTATTAATGGATATTATGTTGGATTTTGGTAATATCAAGTAGAGTATTTTATGCGTAAACTGAAACTTATCTATTTACAGAAAAAGCAACACTAACAGCTAATTACTAACATGTCCTACATATAATTGATATTTTTGTAAAAATTAAATCATACGTCTATATTAATTCTCATTAATACAGCGGATAAGTTCGATGATGTAGATTTTAAATCTACCTTACCAATAAGGATATTATGCAGAATAATTTTAAGCCAAAATTGGTATTTTTTCGTTATAAAGATGATGAGAATTTACCCAACTTTTTGATATTACACAAACAACAACATATCCAGTGTTTATCTGAATTTTTTGAAGTAACTGTAATTAATGAGAATTGTGATTATCAACAAATTTGTGACCAGTACCAGCCAGATATCACTCTTTTTGAAAGTGGGGTAAATTATCGACGATGCTACAGATTAGAAATTACGAATACTCATATTTATCCAGAAATACCCAAACTAGGTTTTCATAATGGGGACTCTTGGTGTGAAGCTCGTGCTGGCTTTATCTCTGATATGGAAAGTTGGGGAATAGAAACCTTCTTTTCTATTGCTACAACTACCCCTGAACATACGCCAGAAATTGCTGGCAATACTTTTGTTTGGCCTAACTTTATTGATCCGCAAATTTATCAAGACTATGGGCAAGACAAGATTATCCCAGTTATGTTTACTGGTGGAATTAATCAACTTTATCCTTGGCGGCAGAGGATTCATAAGCTAATTTCCCAGAATTATCCCTCATTAATTTGCCCACATCTAGGATATCATCAGCGTGCTGCTTTCAAGATGTTGGAAGGTGAGCAATATGCCCGTACAATTAATTCTGCTTGGTTTGTGCCAACCTGTGGTTCCATAGAAAAAGAAATAATCCGTAAACATTTAGAAATACCAGGTTCTAAATCCTGTTTAATTACTGAAAAAACTTCTGTTTTGGAGTCTGCTGGCTTTGTTGATATGCAAAATTGCGTGTTTGCAGATGAAGATAATGTATTAGACAAGCTAGATTACCTATTTAATAATTTAGATAAATTATCAGAAATTATCGATGCAGGATACCAGCTTGTTCACACTCACCATACATTCAAACAACGGGATCAAATCTATCAATGGTTTAATCTCCAAAAACATCTTCAATCTCATCAGAAAATTATTCAAACAAGCCCTTTTGGTTTACTTTCTATTGTCGAAAAATTATCTGGAATGCAAAGTTCCCACATCATTGGTAATGGATTAATTCTGGAAATCCTTCGCCAAGGAGATCAGAAATTACGCGCTGGTGAATATGCAGAGGCAGAAAGTGCATATCTAAAATGTGTCAATCATATATATTGGATGCCTGAGCCAAAACTACGATTAGCAATATGTCACCTTTATCAAGGAGACGCTAAGACAGCATATCATTGGATTACTCAACCAATTAAATATACTTTAGAAGAGTATAAAGCCCTAGATCCTGATCCCATAGAATGGGCATATTTGATTATTACTTTACTGTGTCAAGGTGAACTCAATCAGGCGGTTGCGCGTGTTAATGAATTTACATTGCTGATTCATCCTGAGTTAGACCGCATCCGTTGGGTAGTCAACCTGCTTAACAATCCCGGTAGTAAAGTAAATCCATTAAATATTTCTACAGAAAAATGCCGTTTGAGTGTACATCAATTACCTGAGCGCAGCTTAGATGACTGGTTGGTTCAACTTTGTAAGATGCTACAAGCTTGCGGACAGTCGCATTTAGTAAATACCTTAACTCATAATCTCGATTTAAAACTGCCTTTCCTAGCACCACAAAAATCTGTAAATTATCCCTTATACATATCATGGTTAAAGCAGAATTTAAATTTGAGTGCCAGAATATTGGCAAGAACAAAAAAATCGAGTTTTTCTCACAAGGAAAATCTTCTATATAAAAGAGTTAAATCTAAATTAAATAGAGAAATTGAAAAATTTATCATCCAACCCTTAAATAATTGGGAATCTCAGGTAGGATACTTTTTACCTTACAATCTTTCTAGTATGAGACATGATGAGTTATGTCAGGAAATTCACAATATTAGTCAAGAAAATATCCAAACAGTTTTAGTTATTGGAGCAGGCAATGGGCAGTTAGCAACGGAAGCATTACTCGCTCATTTGCATTCTAAGTTAGACAAGATAAATGTGGTTTGTCTTAATACTGCCACAGAAAACTTCCAGAAATTACAAAAACGATATAGGCATAGTAAATCCGTAGTTTTTTATACTCTAAACCTCAATTGTTCTGAAAAATTTTCTGTGATAGATTGCATCAAATACAAGGAAGAAAAAGTATCTTTTGATCTAGTATTAATTGATGCCAATAATCTTCAAACTGATTTTGATATCAATGAGGTTTATGGAGCAAATTATTTAATAATTAATAATGTCAATCAGAGGTTTAATTATAATAAATACCAAGCATTAATTGCTGACATTAATTATATTACCGTGTCACAAAATCTTTATCTCCGTAAAGGATATGCTCTTTTTAAGAGAAGGTAGAGTTTGATTGCATGATAAAATACACTATTAAAATGACAAAGTAGATAATTTATAATCTCACAATAATCAATATGAGTATTAGTATTGTTTGTACAATAGATGAGAAATATGCACAGCATTGTGCTGTGATGTTATCTTCATTATTTAGCAATAATCCCCAGCAGGATTTTAATGTTCATATCATTACTGATAGCATTTCTTCTAGAGAAATGGAAAAGTTAAAACTTTTTTTGGACAAAAATAAAAAAAGTTTTGAGTTTATCTCTATAAGTAAAGATACTTTTAGGAACGCACCAGTAACTCATCATGTTTCGATAGCTACTTACTTTAGGTTGTGTATACCGGAAGTATTGCCGCCAAATATTAATCGCGTTTTGTTTATTGACTCTGATATAGTCATTCGTAAACCAATTACTCCTTTGTTAAATATTAATATTGATAATTTTAGTCACGCAGCTGCGATCGCATCTGGTATGGATGATTATCCACCAACAATTGGACTACCCCAAGATTCTCTATACTTCAATGCTGGATTAATACTGATTAATCTGGAAGCTTGGCGCAGACTCAAAGTTTTTGAGAGGGGTTGTGAGCTAATTCGTCAACAACCTGATATGTTACAATGGTGGGATCAAGATGTCTTGAATATTTTATTACACGGTTCTTGGTTGCCCATAGATTTAACCTGGAATTCCCAACCTTTTATTTATGATGAAGAAGGGTTAATTAGCTCAAATTATCGGGCTAAATATGAAAAATTTGATTATTTAACAGCCCAAATCGATCCAGCCATAGTTCACTTTGTAGGAGGAGGGATTGCCAAACCTTGGTACTATGGTTGTCAACATCCTTTTAAAGATGAATATCTCAAGTACTTAGCAACTACACCTTGGAAAAATACGCAACTTCTCGACAAACCTAATTATCTATCTAAAGTTACTGCTGACCTACGATTTCGTCTAGGTTTAGGAAGTAAAATTCGTAATTTACTTGCACCACTCACAGGAAGAGTTAGCTAGAAAATCGTGCTTAAAGGTTTATTACATCGCCAAGAAAAGTTAGCAGTGATCTGGCGAAGATGGAAATTTCAGTTATTGGGCGTTGAATTACACTCTTCTTGTTGGATAAATAAGCAAGTTAAAGTAGCTTTAGGTGTTGCTAGAAATTTTCCTGGAAAAATTTGTTTATTGCCAAATGTCAAATTAGAACAAGGAGTAATTCTAGAAGCATGGGGAGGAAATATCATAATCAAGGATAATGTTTTCATTGGGCCTTATACTGTGATATACGGTCATGGAGGTGTAACTATTGGGCAAGATTCCCTAATTGCTATGCACTGCCGCATTCTTTCCTCTAATCATACAATTCCTGCTCACTCAAAACAAATTCGTTCACAGCCTGATATTTTGCTAACAACAACTATAGGTAAAGATGTTTGGTTAGGTGCAGGAGTTACCGTTTTAGGCGGAGTTACAATTGGTGATGGTTGTGTGGTTGGTGCTGGTGCTGTTGTGACTAAAGATTTACCTCCTTATTCCATTGCTGTAGGTGTTCCAGCAAAAGTTATCAAGACACGAATATGAATCCTATAATTTCAGTCATTATTCCTACTCATAATCCTAATTTAATTCGACTACAAAGAACTTTAGATGGACTGCGATCGCAGTCTTTACCCTACAGTGATTGGCAATTACTAATTATTGATAATGCTTCTAGCAACCCAGATCTATTTGCTAATTTAGACATATCTTGGCATCCTCATACTCAAATTATTCGTGAAGAACGTTTAGGATTGACAAGAGCAAGAATTGCTGGTATTCAAGCCAGTCAAGGAAAATATATAGTCTTTGTTGATGATGATAATGTCCTCTGTACTAATTATCTTCAAGACACTATCAACATTTTTCACGCCTATCCCAATTTAGGAGCAATAGGCGGAAAATCTCTGCCAGAATTTGAAGCAGATCCCGAACCTTGGGTAAAACAATTTTGGGGTTGTCTCGCATTGCGGGATTTAGGGGATGAGATGAAAATTTACGCTTATGACAAAGACTTAAATAGTGAGAAACAATACCCTGAATTTGCACCCATTGGTGCAGGAATGGCCTTGCAACAACAACCCGCACAATTGTATGTCAATAGTATCTTAAACGACAGTCTGCGATTAGGTTTAGACCGTACTGGTAAGAGTTTACAGTCTGGTGGTGATTGTGACATTAATCTAACTTTGCTTGATGCTGGCTGGGCTGTTGGTTATTTTCCCCAACTACAACTTACCCATCTAATTTCGATTAATCGTTTAACAAAAGATTATCTGGCACGACTCAATTATTCTTCTTCTCGTTCTTGGGTGAAAGTATTAGATGCTCACAATATTCGTCCTTGGGAAAAAATTGCTAGTTGGAGTGTTTATTTGAGGAAAGCGAAGGCTTTCGTTAGCTGTCAGCCTTGGAGAAGTCCAGCGAATTATGTGCAGTGGCAAGGTGCTTGTGGGCTGTTTGAAGGTTTAGCAATGTTGAAATAGTAATTTAAATAATATTTATATGACTGCCAATCAGCAACTACGCCTGTTAGCTAAAAAATGGGGACTGGGTGCGATCGCATACAAATTATACTATGCTCCCAAGGAATTTTTAGAAAAAATATCCCGTCAGGGAAGTATCAATATAGGTATTGACTACTGGTCACGCCTCCAGATGGAAGCTGCTGCTGATAAACTGCCTACAATTGCAGTTCAAACATCAGCACCATCTTTAGATATTTATTTTTTGAGTGGCCACAAATTTTGGTATCAAACCTGTTTTTGTGCCTACTCAATGCAACAACATACAAATCTAATATTGCGTCCAATTATTTATGATGATGGTTCTTTAGATCAGCAATATCAAAACAAGATTAAGCGAATTTTTCATCACGCTAAAATTATTCTGCTGTCGGAAGTTGAAGAACGCCTAGAGCAATATTTACCTCAAAGCAAATTTCCCTATTTGAGAGAACGCCGCCTGAATTATCCTAACCTGAAGAAACTAACTGATATTCACATTGGTTCTCAAGGCTGGAAATTAGTACTTGACTCCGATATGTTGTTCTTTCATAAACCAGATTTTCTAATGGAATGGCTCACATCTCCTGAGAAATCATGCCACATGGTAGATGTAGAAACATCCTATGGTTATTCTCAGTCTTTTATGTCTTCTCTAGCCCAAGCAGAAATTCCAGAGCGATTGAATGTAGGAATTTGTGGTTTAAAAAGTGAAGATGTCGACTGGGAAAAACTGGAGTATTGGTGCAAAACCATGATTGAGCAACAAGGTACTCACTATTACCAGGAACAGGCTCTGATAGCGATGCTAATGTCTAGCAAACCTTGTGCTGTTGCTCCTGCTACAGATTACATTGTTCTGCCCAATAAAGCAGAAGTTATGCAGCCTAAAGCGGTTTTACATCACTATGTATCAGACTCTAAGTCCTGGTATTTCCGCTATGCCTGGAAACACATTTTCACCAATACATAAACTGATTAAATAAAATCTAATTTATTCATGATTAATTATGAGTAAACAACCTTTAGTTTCCATCCTCATACCTGCTTTTAATGTAGAAGCATGGTTAGTAGAAACCCTAGAATCTGCTTTGGCTCAAACCTGGCAAAATACAGAAATCATTATTGTAAATGATGGTTCAACAGATAACACTCTGGCAATAGCTAAGAGTTTTGCCTCTTCTAAAGTTAAAGTCATCAGTCAAGAAAATAGGGGACAAAGCGCATCTGAAAATCGTGCCTTCCAAGAAGCTCAAGGAGATTTTATTGAGTATTTAGATGCAGATGACTTATTAGCCGTAGATAAAATTGAGCGTCAAATTCAGCTTTTGGGTAATAGCAGTTCTGAATTTGTCGCGTCAGGAGAATGGGCGAGATTTTATAAATCTCCTGATGAAGCTTTGTTTATTCCCCAACCTCTGTGGACAGATATGTCACCAGTTGACTGGTTAGTTTGTGCTTGGGAAAATCATCTCATGATGCACGGAGCAGCTTGGCTAATTCCCCGCCCAATTGCTGAACGAGCAGGAAATTGGGACGAAAGGTTATCTTTGATTAATGATTTTGACTACTTCAGCCGCATATTACTAAATAGCCAAGGTGTCAAATTTTGTCAGGGTGCTAAAACTTACTACAGATCCGGTGATACTAATAGCCTCAGTGGTTCAAAATCTCGTCGCGCTTGGGAATCGGCTTTTTTAGCTTTGGAACTGGGTACAAGCAATCTTTTAGCTAGAGAAGATATTCCCAAAACACGTCATGCTTGTGCAACTGTTTTTCAACGCTTCATTTATGAAGTTTACCCTGATGTAACAGACCTCCTACAAAAAGCAGAGGAAAAAGTTCAACAATTAGGTGGTTCTGATTTGCAAGCATCAGGAGGCCCGATGTTTCAAATACTTACCTCTTGTTTAGGCTGGCAACAAGCTAAAAAATTACAAAGATTTGTCTATCAATACGGATATGCCAAAGCTGCTGTGGGTTGGAAACTTTCCAGGTTACGTGAAAGAAGCTTATATCTGTTAAAAGAGAGCAAAATTCAGTAAATGCAATGGCTAAAATACTAATCCTAATTGGCGGACATCTTTGTACAGCGCCTCGCCCTCAAAAAGAAGCAGAAGCTTTAGCAAATGCAGGTCATGATGTTACAGTAGGTGGTTTTTGGTTTGATCCAGGGTTGGTAGAGCGCGATCGCCTAATTATGGTAAACAAAAAATGGCGATTTGCACCAATTATTGACTTTCAACCCAGCCAAAAATTCAACAACTTGGTGGTTCGTCTCCAAGGACGTTTAGCTAGAGAAAAATTCCAACGTTTTGGGAGCTTTTCGCCGGAATTGCTGGGCTACGGAGCAAAAGCTATGCTCAAAGTTGCTCTGAAAACCCGTGCAGATTTAACAATAATTCACTCGGAAGCAGGACTTTGGGTAGGGAATCAACTTCTAAATAGAGGTTTCAGGGTTGGTGTAGATTTTGAAGACTGGTTTTCTGAAGACTTGTTACCAGAAGCTCAGATCGTCCGTCCTATTACACAGCTAAAACGTCTAGAAAGTCGACTAGCAAAGGAATGTAGCTATTGCTTGACAACATCCCATGCCTTAGCAGAGGCTTTAGCTAAAGCTTACAACGCACCTAAACCCGCAGTAATTTATAACGTTTTTCCTTGGGAAGAGCGATCGCAAATCGATCACCAAAAACGTGACCGACAGAACCCTAACATACCATCTGTACATTGGTTTTCCCAAACCATTGGGCCAGGAAGAGGTTTAGAAACTTTATTCCAAGCCTTACCACAAATCACAATTCCTTTAGAAATTCATTTAAGGGGTACTTATCCAGAAAGTTCTCGCCAATGGTTAGAAAAATTAATACCAGATGAATGGTGCGATCGCTTATTCATTCATCCCACAGTTGCTAACAGTGAGTTACTCTCCCGCATCGCTGAACATGATATTGGTTTAGCGTTGGAGTGTAATCATATTACTAGTCGGAATCTTACAGTCACAAATAAACTTTTTCAATACCTACAAGCAGGTTTAGCAGTTATCGCTAGTGATACTATTGGTCAACAAGAAATTTTTACTGAATTTCCTCACATTGGACAATTAATTCCTAGTGAATCTCCTAAAGCACTTGTCCAAGCATTAGAAGATTTATTGAGTACCCCAGAAAAGTTAGCCAAGGCAAAATTATCTGCATTACAAGCAACACAAAAAAAGCTGAATTTTGAGTATCAAATTGAGCAAATTTTGCATATAGCTTCCAAAGCAATGAATCTTACAAATACTCAAATATATGTTTAATATAGCGATTTCTGGTCAAGTGAGGTACAGAACTAATGTTTTTGAACGCAGAGTCAAGCGCAAAGTTGAGGCAGAGAGAAGTTGCCAGGAGGGAAACCCTCCTGGCAAACTTCGGTGGGGTTGCCTAATATTATTAGCAATGTATTTAGTACTTCAGCAGATTAGGAAAAGCTATATACGTTTAACTAACAGAAATAATTCATTCGTATTTTTAAAAATAAAACTGTAATCTTTTAAGAGAAATCTAAATTATAGAAATGCGTATTTTATTAACTGCTGATCCAGAACTACCAGTACCACCGAAACTTTATGGTGGCATTGAACGTATTGTTGATTTGCTAGTTACTGGACTGGAAAGTCGAGGTCACACTGTCGGACTAGTTGCTCATTCCGAGTCTACTTCTAAAGCTAGTCAATTTTTTCCTTGGTGGGGAAAACAATCTCAAAACAAATTAGATGCTTTAAAAAATACAAAAGTACTGTGGTCTGCTGTACAGCAATTTCAACCAGATATTTTGCATAGTTTTTCTCGCATCTTTTATCTGTTACCTCTGCTGAACTCTAACTTACCCAAAATAATGTCTTATCAACGTAACCCCAGCCTACGCACTACAAATTGGGGAGCGAAACTAGCTAAAGGTTCTCTTACTTTTACTGGTTGTAGTGATTATATTTGTGGTATTGGGCAGAAAGCTGGCGGAGTTTGGTACACAGTTCACAACTGCGTAGAACTAGAGAAATATACTTTCCAATCTACTGTCAAACCAGATGCTCCCTTAGTTTTTCTCAGTCGCATTGAAAGTATCAAAGGAGCGCATCAAGCGATCACCGCAGCTCGTCAAGCCAGAAAGCCTCTAATTATAGCTGGTAATCAAGTCAGTTCCCAAGAAGGTAAAAATTACTGGGAACAGGAAATAGCTCCCTACATAGGAAAAGATGGAATTGAATATATTGGCCCAGTCAACGATGAACAGAAAAATGAATTACTTGGTCAAGCCGCAGCTATGATTGTTCCTATTCAATGGGATGAACCCTTTGGCATTGTCTTTGCAGAAGCCTTAGCCTGTGGTACACCAGTTATTTCCTGTCCTCGCGGAGCTTTACCAGAAATTGTACGTCAGGGTATAGATGGTTATCTAGTGAATAATCTGGAGGAAACTGTTGCTGCGATCGCCAACATATCTAAAATTAATCGTGAGCATTGCCGTCAGCGTGTTGAACAGTGCTTTGCCGCTAATGTAATTGTTGGTAAGTATGAACATCTTTACCATAGCCTCATATCTTCCCATCATCTAGATTTAGAGCCAATTAGGTCAATAGTTTCCTAAACATATAAATTGGAAGTTTTTGTAGCAAAAATCCTTGAAGAATATAATTTTGAGAGTCTTTAGCCTTGGTTAATCGAGTCTTAATTGTCAGTCCACACTTTCCCCCAATCAATGCCCCTGATCACCAAAGAGTAAGAATGTCTTTGCCTTATTTGGCAGAATTTGGTTGGCAATCTCACATTCTCACAGTGCAACCAGATGCTGTTGAAGGGGTTAAAGATCCATTGTTGGAAAAAACAATTCCCGCACACATCCCAGTCACACATACAGGAGCATTATCCATCCAACAAACTCGAAAATTTGGCTTAGGTAGTCTAGGTTTGCGGAGTTTTCCTCAGCTACTTCAGGTAGGAAGTCGCCTTCTACAGCAGCAGAAGTTTGATTTGGTATATTTTTCTACCACTATATTTACATCAATGGTGCTGGGAGCAATTTGGTATCGGCGTTTTGGTATTCCTTACGTCCTAGACTTCCAAGATCCCTGGCTAAGTGATTACTATCAAAAGTCCAATACTGCAAGACCGCCAGGCGGTCGTTTTAAGTATGAGTTTTCGCAACTGCAAGCGAAATTACTGGAACCTATTGCTTTAAAATCCGTCAGTCACGTGATTAGTGTCTCACCTGCTTATCCGCAAATCCTCCAACAGCGATATCCTCACTTGCGCCCAGAACAATTTACAGTTCTACCCTTTGGTGCGCCAGAGTCAGATTTTGCATCGCTTCCTGGACTTGAGGTACAGCAGAAAATATTTAATCCTCATGATGGCAAACGCCACTGGGTTTACGTAGGTCGAGGGGGTGATGATATGGCATTGGCATTGCAAGCCTTATTTTTGAGTATACAGTGCGATCGCCGTCAAAATCCTCAAGTATGGCAGTCTATTAGGCTACACTTTGTTGGTACAAGCTATGCACCTAAAGAACTAGCCATTAAAACGGTAGAACCCGTTGCCCAAGAATTTGGAGTTGCCGACTTAGTAACTGAACACCCTGAACGTATTCCTTACTTTGAAGCTCTAAAAATCCTCACAGATAGTGATGCTATTTTATTAATTGGTTCCAATGACTCTACTTATACTGCATCTAAACTTTACCCTTGTGTTCTAGCCCGCAAACCCATACTGGCAGTTTTCCATCGTCAGAGTTCTGTGGTAGATATTCTCCAAAAATGTCAAGCTGGCGAGTATGTAACTTTTAACTCTGACAGCCAACCGGAAGATTTATTAGTCGAGATGACTACTGCGGTTCAGAAATTGCTGTCCTTACCGAACAGATATATACCAAAAACTAACTGGTCAGCCTTTAAACCTTATACAGCAAAAGAAATGACCAAGAAGCAATGCCAGATTTTTGATCAGTGTCTTGCCAGTTAAAGCCAATCACTATGAATGAGCCATCCCTTAGCAATTATAATTCTTTAGCTTTACTACCAGCTGTTGAAAGATATCAACGGCGACAGTTGCTCAAAGTATTTTGGATGATGGCTATAGGATTATTGCTATTTGAATTACAGGCAGAAACTGATTCTATACTGTCAAAGTTTGCATCTATGATCATTACTTTAGCAGCACTATGGCCAAGTTATATTTGGTGTTCTGGTCGTGCATTTGGAATGCCAATTTTTCCTTTATTTGCTCTTACATATACTTGGACTTATGGTTTACCTCTAGTAGCGAATCATCCTTTAGTTATAATTTATTCTCCTGAAAATCATCTATTTGCTGGTATAACAACTGCTGGATTTTTAATTATAAGTACTTCAGTTTGGTTGAAATCGGTAAAATCTCCTCCATCTTTGCCTAAACATTATCGGGCTTTAAATGGTAAAAAAGGAAATTTATTTTTTTTATCAATCATGACACTAGCCGTTTTATTCAATTTGTCTAAAAACGGAGGGTGGCTGATATTAGATGGAGGTATCTTTGCCGCTGTTCGTGGTGCTGTTTTAGGGCTAACTGTCCTCGCAAGTTTTGTACTTACCTATCAGTTAGGTAATCGTACTTTACCAAAAATTCAATCACAATTATTTTTTATTTTGCTAATTGCTTACATGGTAACAGATGCAATTAGCTTAGTAGTGGTAGGTGCAGCATCTACATTCATGGTATCGACAGCAGCATTTATTATTGGGCGAAAGAAAGTTCCAATTATAGCTATTTTAGTAGTTACTATTTCTTTATCTGTTCTGCACCAAGGCAAAGATGAAATGCGTCACAAATATTGGTTTCAAACAGATACACCCACTCTTGTCCAACCTTGGCAATATTTCGATTGGTACAGTGAATGGATTGGTTACAGTCTAGAGAAAATGAGAGCAAAAGATGATATTCATAAATCATCAGAATCGGAAGAAAAATCATCTTTTGTAGAACGTTCTAGTGTAATTCAGATGCTGCTTTTAACCCAGACTAAAAGCCCAGAACCTATTCCTTATTTGTATGGAGAAAGTTATGCAATCATACCACAACTATTAATTCCTCGTTTTCTGAATGCTAATAAAATTCGCAGTCATGAAGGCACTTTCATTTTGAGCATTCATTATGGGTTACAAAGGCGTGAAGATACATTAGGCACAACTATTGGTTGGGGTTTACTGGCTGAGGCTTATGCAAATTTTGGACTTTTAGGGTGTGTAGGGCTGGGAGTAGTTTTGGGAAATTGGTACGGAAAAATTACTCGTTGGTCTATGAATGCACCAATTCTTTCAGCACAGTCACTATTTTCTGTTCTATTGCTGGCATTTTCGTTTCAAACAGAGTTTAGTGCTGGAGTCTACGTTTCTGCTTTATTCCAATCGGGTATGGTACTGGTGGGGATTGTGGTAGTCTTGATGCAGAATCAAAAGATACCGAGATTTCCCGCTCATCACTAATAACAGACAAGTGCAGCTAGAGCATGAAAAAACTGGCGATTGTTGTTTCTCACCCAATTCAATATTATTCTCCTTGGTTTAAATATCTCAGCAACACAGCAGATTTAGCTGTAAAAGTTTTTTATTTGTGGGATTTTGGTGTTACCAAGCAAGTCGATTTTGGTTTTCAGCAAGAAATTAAATGGGATATCCCTTTACTAAATGGATATGACTATGAATTTGTACCAAATATCAGTTCTCAGCCTGGTACGCATAATTTTTGGGGTTTACAAAATCCCTCTTTAATTTCACGAATTCAAAACTTCCATCCCGAAGCTGTACTGCTAATGATTTATAACTATGCTAGTATCTATCGTCTATTGTGGGATTGGAATCAGCGTCAAACTCCATTGTTATTTCGAGGTGATTCCCATCGATTACTGGCATCTAAGGGCGTAAAAGCTTTAGTTAAGCGAGAATTTATTACACAAATTTATCGTCGATTTGCGGCTTGTCTATATGTCGGTAAAGCTAACTATGACTACTTCCGCTATCATCAAGTCGCTGAAAAGCAGTTGTTTTTTTCTCCCCATACAGTAGATAATGAGCGATTTGTGGCTCAAACTGATACAGTTAATCACCAAGTACAAACCTGGAAACAAGAATTAAGTATCCCCCCAGACCATGCAGTAATTCTCTTTGCAGGTAAACTGGAAGATAAAAAACGTCCTTTGGATTTGCTCAAAGCTTTCTTATCAGTAAATATTCCTCAGACATCTTTGTTATTTGTCGGTGCTGGCCCTTTAGAAGCAGAACTAAAAAATACAGCAGCAGGACACCCAAATATTTATTTTGCTCCTTTTCAAAATCAAACATTAATGCCTCGTACTTATGCGGCGGCTGATTTATTTGTTTTACCAAGTTACGGTGCTGGAGAAACTTGGGGACTGGCTATTAATGAAGCAATGTGTTTAGGTCGTCCTGTAATTGTCAGTGATCATGTTGGTTGTTCTCAAGACTTAGTTCATAATGAACATAATGGTTTAATTTTTCGGGCTGGTGATATATCTGCATTAGCTCATAGCCTGCAAGCAGCGTTATCAGATCGGGAACGTTTACAAAAGTGGGGAGAAAATAGCCGAAAAATTGTAGGAAATTACACTTACGCTCAGGCAACTCAAGGATTGATACAAGCACTCGAATATGTCAAACTCTGATAAATCAATGAATATACATCTTTGGTTGCCTCAGTTGTTTAGTTTTAATGGTGGTATCCAAATATACTCTGCTTTTTTATTTCAAGCTTTACAAAACCTTTTTCCTGACAGTCGCTACGAAGTTTTTCTTAAACATGATGTTGAGACTTCATCTAGTATTACCTATTTACCTCAAACTCAATTTCATTTTGCTGGTGGTTTACCAACGAAATTCCGTACACCATTATTTGCAGCCCAACTGGTTGGCAATGGTTTGATTAAAAAACCGGATTTAGTTTTGGCGACTCACTTAAATTTTGCTGTGGCTTCCTTGATACTTAAGCGGTTAGTTGGTATTCCTTACTGGGTAGTTGCTCATGGTATAGAAGCGTGGAATATTCAAAACAGGGCTGTGAAGACAGCTTTAATGGAGGCTGATTTAATTTTAGCTGTCAGCAGTTACACACGCGATCGCCTGCTGAAAGAACAAAACCTCGATCCCCAAAAAGTTATTATTCTACCCAACACTTTTGATACTCATCGTTTTCAACCTGCGCCTAAATCCGACTATTTATTAGCAAAACATAATCTGCAACCAACACAGCCAGTTATATTAACTGTAGCCAGATTATCAGCTGGTGAACAATACAAAGGTCACGACCAAGTTTTACAAGCACTTCCTCAAATTCGTCAGTCAATTCCTGATGTTCATTATGTGATTGTTGGTCAAGGAAGTGATAGACCCAGAATTGAGCAACTCATAGCCCAGCTAAAATTACAAGATTGTGTCACTTTAGCTGGATTTGTGCCTGATCAGCAGCTATGTGATTACTATAACCTCTGCGATGTTTTCGCTATGCCAAGCAAGGGTGAAGGCTTTGGAATTGTGTATTTAGAAGCATTAGCTTGTGGTAAGGCTGTTTTAGGAGGTAATCAAGACGGTGCTATAGATGCTCTGTGTCATGGTAAATTAGGGGCGCTGGTCAATCCAGATGATGTAGAGGCGATCGCACAAACGCTTACAGAAATCCTGATGAAAAAATATTCAAATACTTTGATTTATCAACCAGACTCTCTCAGAAGTTTAGTCATTGATACCTTTGGATTTGAAAAGTTTCAATTGACTCTCCATCAATTTTTTCAAAAATCACCTCTACTGTCAAACATTGCTAATTTTTAATCCTGATTTATTAAACAATAAATTATATTTTCCGTCTAATTAATAACAAATATTACTATATGTGTGGCATTGCTGGCATTCTTACAGTTAATCAATATCAAGAACAATTAGAATCGACGATTCAGCGAATGCAACTTGCTTTGCAACATCGGGGGCCAGATGATGCAGGCATTTTTATTGCTCCAGAAAGACAAGCTGCACTAGCTCATACCCGTCTATCAATTCTTGACCTTAGTAGTGCTGGACATCAGCCGATGTCTACTTCTGATCAAAGATATTGGATTACTTTCAACGGTGAGATTTATAACTTTAAACAACTGCGACAGGAGCTAATTACCCAAGGCGAAAAGTTTAATTCCCAAACAGATACAGAAGTTATTTTAAAACTCTACCAAAAATTTGGTAATACTTGTGTTCAGCATCTCCGAGGGATGTTTGCCTTTGCTATTTGGGATGATTTTGAAAAAACTTGTTTTTTAGCTCGTGATCCTCTAGGAATTAAACCCCTTTATTATTGGCAATCTGGTTCTACATTAATATTTGCTTCTGAACTCAGAACAATTCTCTCCTCTGGCTTACCTGCAATTAATTTAAGTATGGAGGGTTTATATGGTTATCTGATTAGCGGTTCAGTTCCAGAGCCAAATACGCTAATTGCAGGAGTTCACTGCTTAAATGCAGGTCACTATCTGCATTGGGAGTCTGGTCAATTGACGCAAAAACAATATTGGCAATTTGACTTTACTCCCGAAAAAATCACCTTAGAACAAGCCCGTGAAAAAGTCAGAACTGCACTAATTGACTCTATTCAACATCACTTTGTCAGTGATGTACCAGTAGGAGTATTTTTGAGTGGTGGAATAGATTCTACAACAGTGGTCGCCTTAGCACGTCAAACCCAAGCTGGTGTACTCAAAACTTACTCCATTGGCTTTGAAGAATCAGAATGGAACGAAGGAGAAATCGCCTCAAAAATTGCTCATACATTTGATACTGAGCATACAGTATTTACCATTACATCTTCTTTGGGTAAATCCTTATTTCCTAAGTTCTTAGACACAATTGATCAACCAAGTGTAGATGGTTTTAATACATTTTGTGTATCTAAATTAGCCCGTGAAGATGGTACAAAAGTTGTCCTTTCTGGTTTAGGAGGAGACGAATTATTTGGGGGTTATGGTTCTTTCCAAAAAATTCCCAAAATGGTTCACTGGGGAAGAAAAATTAAAGCACTTTATCCTTTGAATATTGGCATTGGTAAAGGCTTAGAATTTTGGGGTCAATCACCGCAAATTAGACGAATAGGAGACTTCTTACAAGATGTTCCTAGCACAACATCTGCTTACCGTAGTTTTCGGGGTATATTCTCTCATTTGGAGGCTTGTAAAATAGCACATCAATACCTTCCAGAACAAGATTTACCTCTACGTCACAGTCAATATCAAGATATATCTCTACCTTCCCTTGAGGATGAAGTAAGCTTACTAGAAATTAGTCGCTATATGCGTAATCAGCTATTAAGAGATAGTGATGTGATGAGTATGTCATGGGGTTTAGAACTACGAGTACCACTTGTAGATAGATTGTTGCTAGAAACAATTGCTTCTATACCTAGTAACTTGCGTTTAATGCCACAAAAAAGATTATTAATTGAAGCTGTTCCAGAATTACCAACTTGGGTAACTAATAAACAAAAAAGAGGTTTTTCTTTTCCTTTTCCTAAGTGGATTGATGATGAATGGCATGAATGTTTTACAGGGATGAATTCAGCTAAAGATGTCCATCTAGGAGTTTGGTATCGTCGCTGGAGTCTGGCACTATTAAAATATTGGTGGGAAACAATTTCTCACTAATCTCTAAGTTGAAAATTAAGGGTGTTTGCCAAAAAAATAATTAACTCTGATGAAAACAGTTGCAAAATCATTAAATGTATGTCATGTAGTTGCTAATATTAATGAAAATAGTGGTGGGCCAGCTTATTCGGTAACTAACCTAGCACAAGCTTTATCCGAGCAAGGAGTTTACCCGCATTTATTTACCCTGGACTATCAAGGGCATGGTAAACAAGTCGCTACAAAAAATGTCAATCTCCACACTTACACTGCAACAAAATTAGCAAAATATCTGCGAGGATTTCAGCCAAGTGCTGGTTATGCTTTACAAAATTTGGCAGCAACAGAGTTAGATTTAATTCATAATCATGGTCTGTGGATGTTTCCTAATATTTACGCCAGACAAGCAGCTACAAAGAATAATCTACCATTAATTACTTCTCCAAGAGGTATGCTAGAAGCATGGTCTTTACGGAATAGTTGGTTTAAAAAACTACCTGCATGGTTTTTGTATGAACGAGAGAATCTCCAGAAAGCGATCGCCTTCCATGCAACTTCCCAAGAAGAAGCCAACTCCCTTCGTCAACTTAATTTCCGTCAACCTATCGCTGTAATTCCCAATGGAGTCAGTCTTCCCAACCTAGATGCTCAACCTAGTCGAGAAGTTTTAATTAGGCTATTTCCCCAACTAGCTAACAAAAAATGGTTACTGTTTCTCTCAAGAATTCATCCCAAAAAAGGTCTAGATAACTTACTATTTGTTTGGAAAACACTGGTAAAACAATTTCCCGATTGGCATTTGCTCATTGCTGGTTCTGACTTAATCGGCTATCAATCCAAACTAGAAGAGATCACAGCTACATTACAATTGCAGTCACAGGTGACATTTACAGGAATGCTATCAGGTGAACAGAAAGCCTCTGCACTCAGTAACGCTGATTTATTTATTCTGCCAACTCATTCCGAAAATTTTGGAATTGCAATTGCTGAGTCTTTAGCTTATGGTGTACCGGTGATTACTACAAAAGGCGCACCTTGGGAAGATTTAGAAACATATAACTGTGGTTGGTGGGTTGAGATTAGCCAGCCTGCTCTGACAAATGCTTTGGTAGAAGCAATGGAGATGTCAGAAAGTGAACGACAAGCAATGGGTGTTCAAGGCAAAAATTTCGTGAAAGCAAAATATTCTTGGGATGCGATCGCCCAGGATATGGCCAGTGTTTACCAGTGGATTTTGGCTGGTGGTGAACCCCCTAGTTGTGTTCAATTTTATTCCGCTTAAGGAGGTAGGCTTGATTATTACCATTGCTACAGGACCCTGGCTACCTATCCCAACCCTACAAGGAGGAGCGCATCACCGTCTTTGGCAAGGTTTGGCCGAAGAATTTGTGGCCGCTGGTCATCAAGTAACTATATTATGTCGTGCGTATCCAGGACAACCACCCACAGAAACCATCAATGGTGTGAGATATATCCGTCGCGGTGGTTTTTCCCAAAGTTTAAATATCTGGCTCGACTTGTTCAAAGATTTGGTTTATGCTCTACAAACATTTCCGACCCTACCATCTGCTGATATTTTAGTCATCAACGATTTTTGGCTACCTGTATTTGCACCACTGCGTACTCAGGTTGGCAAAATTGTCATCAGTGTCGGTCGCTTTCCTAAAGGACAATACCCTCTATATCGTCGTGCCGACCGCTTTATTGTATTGTCAAAGTCTATTTGGCAGGGAATTGCACAACAGTATCCTGCTGCTGTTCCACGTATGCAATTAATTCCTAACCCAGTCGATACTCGCGTTTTTTCTCCACCTTCACAGCCTCGGACAGAGAGTTCAGAAAAGATAATTTTATATGTAGGAAGAATTCATCCAGAGAAAGGAATTCATCTGCTCATAGAAGCATTCTCTATTCTTTCACAGCAAGTCTCTCAGGTCAAATTGAGAATTATTGGGCCGAGTAAAGGAAGTCAAGGTGGTGGGGGTGACAATTATTTAAATCAATTGAAACTGCAAGCACAAAAATTAAATGTAGAGTTTCTCGACCCAATTTTTTCGGTTCAAAAATTGGTAGAAGTATATCGACAAGCTGATGTATTTTGTTACCCTTCCCTGGCGGAAAAAGGTGAAGCTTTTCCCATTGCCCCTTTAGAAGCAATGGCTACTGGGTTGGTACCAATAGTTTCTAATTTAAGCTGTTTTCAAGACTATATTAAAAACGAGGAAACAGGATTTTATTTTGAACATCGGAGTTCTGATGCTGCAAGCAACCTAGCTACAGTCATGTCATCGGTGATTTTGAATCACCAGACAAGACATCAAATCAGTATCAAAGCTAGTCAGAAAGCATCTGAATATGGTTATCAACGTATAGCCCAGTTATATCTGGATGATTTTGAAGATTTAATTAGTAATCAAGCTCTCAATAATGAGACAAAATTCAATTCTTTAATGGAGAGATAAAAGGAAACAGGAAAACAATTTCTGTAATTAATTTTATGAGAGAAGAAATTACGCCGCTCATCCTGACATATAATGAAGCACCAAATATTGCTCGCACTCTGGAAAAATTGCATTGGGCAATTGAAATAGTAGTTATTGATAGTTATAGTACAGATACAACTCTCGAAATTTTGAGTTATTATCCCCAGGTAAAAATATTCCAAAGAAAGTTTGATTCCTTTGCTGGTCAATGTAATTATGGCTTAACCAAAATTTTGTCTCAGTGGGTACTTTCACTAGATGCTGATTATGTTTTAACTGATGAATTAATTGATGAAATTCAAGCATTACCAGCAGATTCTGATATAGATAGTTACAGTATTCGATTCAAATATTGTGTGTTTGGTCAACCCTTGCGTGGTACATTACTGCCCCCGCGTAAAGTCATCTATAAGAAAGAAAAAGCAATTTACCAAGACGATGGTCATGCTCACCGAGTTTGGGTAGATGGTAAATCTGCAATGTTATCGGCATATATTCATCATGATGATCAAAAACCCTTAAGTCGTTGGCTGTGGGCGCAGGATCGTTATATGGTGATTGAAGTAAAAAAACTATTAGAAACACCAATACAAGAATTGAGTTGGAGCGATCGCATCCGTAAGCAAAAAATTCTTGCTCCCGTTATCATATTGTTCTATTGCTTAATTCTCAAAGGTGGTATTTTTGATGGTTGGGGAGGTTGGTACTATGCTTTCCAACGTGTTTTAGCAGAGATTCTTCTAGCCACTCGTTTGATTGAAACTGAGAAATTAAGTTTATGCAAACATCATAAAATTAACTAACAATATTATTTGCATATCTCTTGTCCTAGAAAGAATAAAAGTTAAAGCAATCATGACATTAAAATAAACATGAGCGATCGCTAAATTATAAATGTTGTTCGGCGATCACATTTAGGGAAATCAAGAGATCGTAAAATCAGTATATTATCTTTTCACAGTTTAATCTGACGATACCGAAATCAAACTGAGGTTGGGCAAGCCTGATAGATGTTACAGCCAAACACTTGCTCAACCTCAGAGATTTTTAACGCATCGTCACGAATTCTTCAGCCGAAGTTGGATGAATGCCGACGGTTGCATCAAAATCTGCTTTGGTAGCACCCATCTTAACAGCGATCGCCACTCCTTGAATAATCTCGGCCGCACTATTACCGACCATGTGCGCCCCTACAACCTTGTCAGTGCTACCATCAACTATTAATTTCATTAAAGTTTTTTCATCTTTACCCGCTAGAGTGTAATACATTGGGCGGAAGCGCGATCGATAAATCTTCACCGCATCACCATATTTATCCCTCGCTTCCGCTTCCGTTAAACCCACAGTTGCAGCTTCCGGTGTAGTAAAAATGGCAGTAGGCACATTTACATAACTCATAATTCGGGATTTACCACCAAAAACCGTATCTGCCAATGCCCGACCTTCATTAATGGCGACTGGAGTCAGATTAATTTTATCTGTACAGTCTCCCACTGCATAGATATTTTCTTCATTAGTACAACTGTACTTATCTACAAGAATTGCCCCATCTCGATGCTGAACTTTGGTATTTTCTAAACCAAGATTTTGAGTATTAGGTTTGCGACCAACAGCTGCTAAACTTACAGCATCAGCAACTACTGTTTCCTCACTATCTCCACTACCTTTGACTGTTACCTTTACTCCTTCTGCACTTTTATCAATAGCAATTAGTTCAATATTATTCAGAATCTGAATTCCGTGGTTAATCATCGACTGCTGAATTTCGCTGCGTATATCTTCATCAAAACCACGCAGAATCTTATCTCCACGAATCACCTGTGTAACTTCACAACCTAACCCGTTTAAAATACAGGCAAATTCGCAACCAATATAACCTCCACCTAAAATCACAACGCGCTTGGGTTGTTCTTTCAGGTGGAAAATATCATCAGAGGTGATAGCATGTTCAATTCCTAAAATATTTGGTCTGACAGGTTTTCCACCCACAGCAATCAGCACTTTGTCTGCGGTGACTTGGCGCTCCCCAACAATAATAGTGTGAGAGTCAACAAATTTACCATATCCCTGGAACACCTCAACTTTGGAATTATCCAACATCTTTTGGTAAATTCCATTCAGGCGGTTCACTTCATTGTTCACTACCATAATCATCTTTTCCCAATTTAAAGTACTCTCAACAGGATTCCAGCCATACCCTTGAGATTCTTCAAAAACATCAGGAAAATGAGAAGCATAAACCATCAATTTTTTGGGGACACAGCCACGATTCACACAGGTTCCACCTAGTCTATCAAACTCGGCAATTCCCACTTTAGCACCATATTCTGCCGCCCTTCTAGCAGTGGCAATTCCTCCAGAACCTGCACCAATTACGAATAAATCAAAACCGTAACTCATGTCTCCCCCATGAATAATCACTAATGCGTAATTCGTAACTCGCAATTAAATTAACAACTACGAATTACGAATTATCAACTACGAATTATTGTATTTAGGCAGTTACTGGTTTCTTAGCTTCTTTGAGGTAAGCCAGCATTGTATCTGCATCTGAAATTTCAAAAGGATCGGTAGGACAGTTATCTAAAAACCCTGGTTCAATGAAAATCTTCTCGATCTTGCCATCATCAACTACCATCGAGTAGCGCCAAGAGCGCATCCCAAAGCCTAGGTTAGACTTATCTACTAACATACCCATTTTGCGAGTAAACTCGCCATTACCATCAGGAAGTAAAAATACATTGTTTGCGCCTTGTTGTTTGCCCCATTGGAACATCACAAAGGCATCATTCACAGATATACAAATTATTTCATCAACGCCTAAAGCTTTAAATTGATCATATAGTTCTTCGTAGCGTGGCAGATGAGACGTAGAACAAGTAGGCGTAAACGCTCCAGGTAAAGAGAAAACTACAACACGCTTACTACCGAAAATATCTTGGGTGGTGCGGTCTTGCCAACGGAAAGGATTTGACCCTGGGATAGACTCATCACGCACACGGGTTTTAAATACAACATTAGGAACTCTATCGATTACAGCCATATTTACCTCTCTAGCAGTTTATCTATGCGCGGTTAATTAAATTTTGCTATGTAAGTCAGAATAATTCTGATTTAAGAAATATGCAATAGTTATAAATACTTAAAAATAATAAATTCCCAAGAAAACTTTCTCGCGGGTAAATACAACCGCTACTAATTAAAGACAGATAATAAAAACTAAAATAACCGTAATATCAGCACTTTGCGCGACTAATTGGTCAGTAGTAGCAGTGAGAAAAATAGTTTTGGAGTTGCTGGCTTGAGCATAAGAGGACTCCTAGTGACAACAGTTGTACTACTGCCAAAATATTTTTCGGTGAACAATACCGTTGCCAAAATAAGAGGATGAAGAGGTAGGGCGTTTCATAGTAGAGTTATTGTCTCTCACAACGAAAACTCAAAAACTACTCTTCCGCCCATGCCAGATATCTTATCGCTCCTGCAATGCCTGCTACCGCAGATAAACGCGACAACGATGCGGCAATTTAACCAAATAATCCAGGCCATGTTAGGGATGAGTGGGCGAGTCACAATGTTGGGAATTTCTCGATGGACAGGCGTTGGAGGTAGTTATCGGACGATATTGAGATTCTTTGGCACATTAATACCTTGGGCGAGGTTGTTTTGGCTATTTTTCCGCCAGTATTTGTTTCTGATACTTATCAATGCATTCTCCTTCACAAAGAATTTGCCCAGCCACTGAATGTAGTGATTTTGGTGAAAACCAATCTAAAAACTCATACACGCAGTCACGTAATTCTATTTTCCAGTGACCTAACTTTGTCATATAAGGGACTTCCAGAGAATAAAATATACAATTAATAAAAATGATAATCATTATGAAAGAGAGAGAGCAGTTGCCGACGGCAACTGCTCTCTCCCACCAAAATATATGCAAGATAAATGCCTGTACTCAAAAATACAAGAGCGCAGTGAGCAGAATGGCTATTGCCGCGAAAAACCGTTATTTAACTTCTAACAATTACGTTGCTCCGTAGCAAATATCAACAAACCACTTGCCTAAGTTTGGTAAATTCTCTTGACCAAAATTAGTCAAACGTGAAATTTTATTTTCAATTTCTTGCATGGCTTCTTTAGTTAAACGCACCCCAGTAGCATAAGTTTGAGTTACTAACTTAACAACTGGATGTTTGCCATTCCAAGTCATAGTTTTAGCAAAGTTTAATGCGGTTTCGACTTCATCCTAGGAATGCTGCCATTCCAATGATTTTCTAATATAGCCCAAGTTCTTTCAATCGGGTTATATTTGCTGTGATATGGAGGATAATATGCTAAACGTATATTTAGTTGATGTTTTTGAGAGAATTCAACTATACGTTTCATAAACTGAGTACGTCGAGAGTTATTCTGACCTCCATTGTCTTGATTAATAAGTAAAGTTTTAATTTCGGGAAATCGCCAACTTTGGGACTAATGAATCTGCGTTTGGCTGCTCCTTTTTAATTGCTGTGCAGTTTCCTTCAGCAAGTTTTTCAATGAATCCGTTAATTCCATTGACACCTATGCACATCCAAAAATTGAATCATCATTGAATTTACTACAAAAAGGGAAGGAAGAGGTTCCCAACGGCAACCTCTTCCTTCCCCCACCGGAATGATTATCATTTTTATTGTTTGTATATTTTATTCTCTGGAAGTCCCTAAGAAGATAGTCGATTATTACAAACTACGTTTCCACATCGAATTCAATTTTCGTGATGCCAAACAATTTTGGGGATTGGAATATTTTATGAACCTCAGTCAAATTGCTGTCACTAACGCTGCTAATCTTTCTTTTTTCATGGTCAACTTTTCTCAAGCTCAATTCCGTCAAGAGAATCCCGGCTCTGGCATTGTTGACCTTAAGGCTTACTGTCGTGGTTTTCGATATGTTCGTGAAATGTTAAAAACGCTTCCAGAACAGCCTGAGCCTATTTTATTAGGCCAGATTTTTGCCAAGCTCACCTCTCTTGGTCGTATTCACAATACTTCTACAGCCGTTGAACCCTCGTAAATTGGCAACGGTATTGCCCATGAATTTCCGCTATTACTTGTCCTGGCTGACAAAATTCACCATCATTAACAATCATCGTAAAGCTAGTTTTTTCATTCAAAAGCTGAAATACCCTTGCTGCAACTGATAAGCCAGCAATTATTCCTGTTGCTTTTGCGAACAATTTTGCTGTTCCCAGTGTCAAATTTGAGGTGAAGAGGGGATTCGTTGTGCGATCGCCCCGACCAATATCTTCTAGCAACCAGCCACGCAATAGCGGATCTAACACTAGCCAAGGCGGTAAAACACCCACTTTATTCACAACTTATAATTACTTACTTTGCTATTTCTAGAATTACTATATCCCAAACCCCTTACTATCCAACGGTCATAAGAAAAGGAAAAATAATTTTTGGAAAGTAGTTGACAGAGAGAGGAGAGTGAGATAGATTAGATAAGTGCCTGAGAGGAGCGCTGCGAAGCGAAGCTCGGAGGGAACCGAACCATGAAAAAATTATAGTTTGAAAGCAATAATAACACAAGTAGCCTGCGTCAAGAAAATAAAGTAACCAGGCTGAGGTTATAAAAGAACAGCAAAAGAGCTAAACAAACAATTCAAAACGGAGAGTTTGATCCTGGCTCAGGATGAACGCTGGCGGTATGCTTAACACATGCAAGTCGAACGGTCTTTTCGGAGATAGTGGCGGACGGGTGAGTAACGCGTGAGAATCTAGCTTCAGGTCGGGGATAACTACTGGAAACGGTGGCTAATACCGGATGTGCCGAAAGGTAAAAGGCTTGCTGCCTGAAGATGAGCTCGCGTCTGATTAGCTAGTTGGTGTGGTAAGAGCGCACCAAGGCGTCGATCAGTAGCTGGTCTGAGAGGATGATCAGCCACACTGGGACTGAGACACGGCCCAGACTCCTACGGGAGGCAGCAGTGGGGAATTTTCCGCAATGGGCGAAAGCCTGACGGAGCAATACCGCGTGAGGGAGGAAGGCTCTTGGGTTGTAAAACCTCTTTTCTCAAGGAATAAAAAAAATGAAGGTACTTGAGGAATAAGCATCGGCTAACTCCGTGCCAGCAGCCGCGGTAATACGGAGGATGCAAGCGTTATCCGGAATGATTGGGCGTAAAGCGTCCGCAGGTGGCGATGTAAGTCTGCTGTTAAAGAGCAAAGCTTAACTTTGTAAAAGCAGTGGAAACTACATAGCTAGAGTACGTTCGGGGCAGAGGGAATTCCTGGTGTAGCGGTGAAATGCGTAGAGATCAGGAAGAACACCGGTGGCGAAGGCGCTCTGCTAGGCCGTAACTGACACTGAGGGACGAAAGCTAGGGGAGCGAATGGGATTAGATACCCCAGTAGTCCTAGCCGTAAACGATGGATACTAGGCGTTGCGAGTATCGACCCTCGCAGTGCCGGAGCCAACGCGTTAAGTATCCCGCCTGGGGAGTACGCACGCAAGTGTGAAACTCAAAGGAATTGACGGGGGCCCGCACAAGCGGTGGAGTATGTGGTTTAATTCGATGCAACGCGAAGAACCTTACCAAGACTTGACATGTCGCGAATCCTCTTGAAAGGGAGGAGTGCCTTAGGGAGCGCGAACACAGGTGGTGCATGGCTGTCGTCAGCTCGTGTCGTGAGATGTTGGGTTAAGTCCCGCAACGAGCGCAACCCTCGTTTTTAGTTGCCAGCATTAAGTTGGGCACTCTAGAGAGACTGCCGGTGACAAACCGGAGGAAGGTGGGGATGACGTCAAGTCAGCATGCCCCTTACGTCTTGGGCTACACACGTACTACAATGCTACGAACAGAGGGCAGCAAGCTAGCGATAGCAAGCAAATCCCGGAAATCGTAGCTCAGTTCAGATCGAAGCTTGCAACTCAGCTTCGTGAAGGAGGAATCGCTAGTAATTGCAGGTCAGCATACTGCAGTGAATTCGTTCCCGGGCCTTGTACACACCGCCCGTCACACCATGGAAGCTGGCAACGCCCGAAGTCATTACCCCAACTTTTAGGAGAGGGGGATGCCTAAGGCAGTGCTGGTGACTGGGGTGAAGTCGTAACAAGGTAGCCGTACCGGAAGGTGTGGCTGGATCACCTCCTTTTAGGGAGACCTACCCAACTGTCATCTCAATTGCCAAAAGCAAGTAAACAGAAGACAGATGGTCAAACCTAGGTCGGTCGCAGGAAATTGTGGAAGCTTTCAAACTATGGTTTGGTTCGTATTGGGGCTATTAGCTCAGGTGGTTAGAGCGCACCCCTGATAAGGGTGAGGTCCCTGGTTCGAGTCCAGGATGGCCCACCTGAACAAGTAAAAAAACAAAGTAAAAGTAAAAAGAAACAGAATAAAAATTTTTCTTTCGCCTTTTAACTTTCAAATTTTAACTTGAGTCTGGGGGTTTAGCTCAGTTGGTAGAGCGCCTGCTTTGCAAGCAGGATGTCAGCGGTTCGAGTCCGCTAACCTCCACCTAGAAAGAAAAAAGTGAAGGAAAAAACAGCAACTAACGTAAAAGTAGTTAGACTGCTGGGAAGAATTCCTAGCCAGAACCTTGAAAACTGCATAGAAACGCGATTGAAAGCAGGCAGACGCAGAAAAGAAGTACTGAGTACTGAGTGCTGAGTGCTGAGTAAAATCAGTGTAAGCAGACGAAGTAGGCAGAATGGAAAAGAGTGTTTGCAGAATGTGTACCAATGAAAAGTGGTCAAGCGAATAAGAGCTAATGGTGGATACCTAGGCACACAGAGGCGAAGAAGGACGTGGTTACCGACGAAATACTCCGGGGAGTTGGAAGCAAACTATGAGCCGGAGATGTCCGAATGGGGCAACCCTGTATACTACCTGTTGAATATATAGACAGGAAAGAGCCAACCCAGCGAACTGAAACATCTTAGTAGCTGGAGGAAGAGAAATCAAAAGAGATTCCCTGAGTAGTGGTGAGCGGAAGGGGAAGAGCCTAAACCAGTTGGTTTACTGACTGGGGTTGTGGGACAGCAATATCGAATCTAGAGGCTAGACGAAGCAGCTAAGTACTGCACCAAAGAAAGTGAAAGTCTTGTAGTCGAAAGTCAAAGGATAGTAGCTGAATCCCGAGTAGCATGGGGCACGAGGAATCCCATGTGAATCAGCGAGGACCATCTCGTAAGGCTAAATACTACTGTGTGACCGATAGTGAACCAGTACCGCGAGGGAAAGGTGAAAAGAACCCCGGAAGGGGAGTGAAATAGAACATGAAACCATAAGCTTACAAGCAGTGGGAGTCCGATTGAACGGATGACCGCGTGCCTGTTGAAGAATGAGCCGGCGACTTATAGGCACTGGTAGGTTAAGGCGAGAATGCTGGAGCCAAAGGGAAACCGAGTCTGAAAAGGGCGATAATCAGTGTTTATAGACCCGAACCCCTGGTGATCTAACCATGGCCAGGATGAAGCTTGGGTAACACCAAGTGGAGGTCCGCACCGACCGATGTTGAAAAATCGGCGGATGAGCTGTGGTTAGGGGTGAAATGCCAATCGAACCAGGAGCTAGCTGGTTCTCCCCGAAATGTGTTGAGGCGCAGCGGTAACGATTAAATCTGGGGGGTAAAGCACTGTTTCGGTGCGGGCTGGGAGACCGGTACCAAATCGAGACAAACTCAGAATACCCAGAGAACACGTTGCCAGTGAGACGGTGGGGGATAAGCTTCATCGTCAAGAGGGAAACAGCCCAGACCACCAGCTAAGGTCCCCAAATCATCACTAAGTGATAAAGGAGGTGAGATTGCATAGACAACTAGGAGGTTTGCCTAGAAGCAGCCACCCTTGAAAGAGTGCGTAATAGCTCACTAGTCAAGCGATCTTGCGCCGAAAATGAACGGGGCTAAGTGATGTACCGAAG